>JAFRNH010000055.1 GCA_017430235.1 Paludibacteraceae bacterium
CCGTAGAGACGCGGCACGCCACGTCTCTACAATTGAAAAAAAATAATTTAAGATACAAGTAAAAGTGGTTGAAAAATATCTGAATAAATAAATTTTTTATACCTTTGCATTTCATGTTGGATGAGAATCCAACGCAATCAGAACATGATATTTTTATTGTTCAACTATATATATAATTATGGCTAAAGAAAAAAAATTCATCACTTGTGATGGTAATGAGGCTGCTGCACATATTTCGTATATGTTCAGCGAATGTGCCTGCATCTACCCTATCACTCCATCTTCAACGATGGCGGAGCACGTAGATGAGTGGGCCGCTCAAGGTCGCAAGAACATCTTCGGCGAGACAGTATCTGTAACAGAAATGCAATCAGAGGCAGGTGCCGCAGGTGCAGTTCACGGTGCAATCCAAGCAGGTGCGTTAACATCAACTTACACAGCTTCTCAAGGTCTGTTGTTGATGATTCCTAACATGTACAAGATTGCTGCAGAAAAGATGCCAGCTGTATTCCACGTTTCAGCACGTACAATTGCATCTCACTCTCTTTGTATCTTCGGAGATCATCAAGACGTTTATGCTTGTCGTCAGACTGGTTTCGCTATGTTGGCAGAAGGTTCAGTACAAGAGGTTATGGACTTGGCAGGTGTAGCTCACTTGTCAACCATCAAATCACAAGTTCCTTTCTTGAACTTCTTCGACGGTTTCCGTACTTCTCACGAAATCCAGAAGATCGAGAAATTGGACAACGAAGATTTGGCTGGCTTGATCGATCAAGAGAAATTAGCTGAATTCCGTTCAAGAGCTTTGAATCCAAATAAGCCTGTTATGCGCGGTATGGCAGAGAACCCAGATACGTTCTTCACACACCGTGAGTCATGCAACACCATGTATAATAATGTACCTGAAATCGTAGAAAACTACATGAAAGAGATTTCTAAGATCACAGGACGTAACTATGGTTTGTTTGATTATTATGGAGCTAAAGATGCTGACCGTGTCATCATCGCTATGGGTTCTGTTACTGAGTGTATCCGCGAAGTGATCGACTTCTTGGCTGCTAAGGGCGAGAAAGTTGGTTTGGTAGCAGTTCACTTGTTCCGCCCATTCTCAACTAAGCATTTGCTTGCTGCAGTTCCTAAGTCTGCAAAAGTTATCACTGTATTAGACAGAACTAAAGAGCCAGGTGCAAACGGTGATCCTTTGTATTTGGACGTTCGCGAAGCATTCTTCGATGTAAAAGATGCTCCTAAAGTAATCGGTGGTCGTTACGGATTAGGTTCTAATGATACTACTCCAGCTCAGATCATCTCTGTTTACGAGAACATGGCTATGAAAGAGCCTAAGAACCACTTCACTATCGGTATCGTGGATGACGTTACCTTCACTTCTCTTCCTAAGAAAGAGGAAGTAGCTGTAGGTGGTGCAGGTATGTTCGAGGCTAAGTTCTATGGTTTGGGTGCTGATGGTACTGTAGGTGCTAACAAGAACTCTGTTAAGATCATCGGTGACAACACTAACAAGCATTGTCAAGCATACTTCTCTTACGACTCTAAGAAGTCTGGTGGTTTCACCTGCTCTCACTTGCGTTTCGGTGACTCCCCTATCCGTTCTACATACTTGGTGAACACACCTAACTTCGTTGCATGTCACGTTCAAGCTTACTTGCACATGTACGATGTGACTCGTGGTTTGCAGAAGAACGGTACTTTCCTTTTGAACACTATCTGGGAAGGTGAAGAGTTGGCTAAGAACTTGCCTAACAAGGTAAAAGCTTACTTCGCTAAGAATAATATTAAGGTATACTACATCAACGCAACTAAGATTGCTCAAGAAATTGGTTTGGGTAACCGTACCAATACTATCCTTCAATCTGCATTCTTCCGTATCACAGGCGTTATCCCTGTAGAGTTGGCTGTTGAACAAATGAAGAAGTTCATCGTTAAGTCTTACGGTAAGAAAGGTGAAGATGTTGTAAACAAGAACTACGCTGCAGTTGATCGTGGTGGTGAATACAAAGAATTGGCTATCGATCCTGCATGGGCTAAATTAGGTGAAGATAAAGCTAAAGCTAACAACGATCCTGAATTCATCAATAAGATCGTTCGTCCTATCAATGCACAAAATGGTGACTTGTTGCCAGTTTCTGCATTCAAGGGCATCGAAGACGGTGAATGGCCTGCTGGTACAGCTGCTTACGAGAAGCGTGGTGTATCTGCATTCGTTCCTCAATGGAATGCTGCTGACTGTATCCAATGTAACAACTGTGCATTCGTTTGTCCTCACGCATGTATCCGTCCAATCGTTATGACTGACGATGAGGCTAAGGGCATAAACGGCGATATGATCGAGATGAAGGCTCCTGCTGCTATGAAGGGCATGAAGTTCCGTATGCAAGTAGGCGTTTTGGATTGCTTGGGCTGCGGCAACTGTGTTGACGTATGTTTGGGTAACAACCCAGAGAAGGGCAAACAAGCTCTTAAGATGGTTGCATTCGATCCAGAATCTCAAGCTACAGCTACAGAGGCTGCCAACTGGGATTACGCTGTTAAGAAGGTATCTAGCAAGCAACACTTGGTTGACATCACTGCTAACCCTAAGAACTCTCAGTTCGCTACTCCATTGTTCGAGTTCTCCGGAGCTTGTTCAGGTTGTGGTGAGACTCCATACGTAAAATTGATTTCTCAATTGTTTGGTAACCGTGAGATCGTAGCAAACGCAACTGGATGTTCTTCTATCTACTCTGGTTCTATCCCATCCACTCCTTATACAACTAACGAGAAGGGTCAAGGTCCTGCTTGGGCTAACTCTTTGTTCGAGGACTTCTGCGAGTTCGGTTTGGGTATGGAATTGGCTAACGAGAAGATGCGTGAGCGTATCGTTAAGATCATGACTGAGGCTATCGCTGCTGACTGCACTCCTGCTGAGGCTAAGGAATTGTTCCAAGCATGGTTGGATAACAGAAACGACGCTGCTAAGGCACAAGAAATCACAGAGAAGATCATTCCTGTTGTAGAGGCAGGTAAGAGCAAGTGCAACCACTGCAAGCAATTGGCAGAGTTGACTGGCTATATGATCAAACGTTCACAATGGATCATCGGTGGTGACGGTGCATCATACGATATCGGTTACGGAGGTTTGGATCACGTTATCGCTTCTGGTAAGAATGTAAACATCTTGGTATTGGATACTGAGGTTTACTCTAACACAGGAGGACAATCCTCTAAGGCTACTCCTCTTGGTGCAATCGCTAAGTTCGCTGCATCTGGTAAGAGAGTACGCAAGAAGGATTTGGGTATGATTGCAACCACATATGGTTACGTATATGTAGCTCAAGTTGCTATGGGTGCTAACCAAGCACAATGTTTGAAAGCACTTAAGGAAGCTGAGGCTTACGACGGACCATCATTGGTTATCGCATACGCACCATGTATCAACCACGGTTTGAAGGCTGGTATGGGTAAGGCACAAGCTGAGGAGGCTAAGGCTGTAGAATGCGGTTACTGGCACTTGTGGAGATTCAACCCAGCATTGGAAGCAGAGGGCAAGAACCCATTCACATTGGATTCAAAAGAGCCTGACTATAGCAAGTTCCAAGACTTCTTGAAGGGTGAGGTTCGTTACGCATCTGTAATGAAACAATTCCCTAACGAAGCACAAGAATTGTTCAATGCTTCTGAGGAAATGGCTAAGAAACGTTACCAATCATACGTTCGTATGACTAAGATGGAGTATTAATAATACGTAAATCTCTATAATGAAAATCGGAGGGCTGATGGGTCCTCCGATTTTTTTATTTTCTTAAGTGTCCTTCGGACAGAAATCTTACAAATCGTTACAAATATGACAAATATGTTTATGGGTTTGACAGCAGAGCACAACAAGAAGTTGCTATAATAAAGATTTGTGAGATTTGAATAGATTTGTATGATTTCTCGCGAAGCGACTCATATCATATATAGTTCAGTTCGTATGACTAAGATGGAGTATTAATAACGTTTTCTCTATAATGAAAATCGGAGGGATTTTAGTCCTCCGATTTTTTTGTTTCCCTAAGTGTCCTTCGGACAGAAATCTTACAAATATTTACAAATCTGACAAATATATTTTCAATTGGATTTGATAGCAGTGTATAACAAGGTGTTGCAGCAATAGAGATTTGTGTGATTTGATTAGAAACCTATTTTTTTGTCTGTCCGCTGTGATTTTTCAGTTTTTCCAATACGACCCATGCAGTGTCATCTGGAATACCCTTTTTGTATTCGTTTTCAAGTCTTTGAATCATCTCATTTGCTTCTTCTTGTTTACCCTCCTTGATTAGTTGTTTCGCTTTGTATATAGCCATAATCAAACCGCTTGATAGGCAATCATCTATCCACCATTGTTCTCGATATTGAACACCCCAACAAAGTGCACAATATTTTTCAGGATCCTCTTCTTTTTTCAACGCTTCATCTAGCCATTTATTCGGTTCTTCTAATACATCACCAATAAAGACCATTTTATTCCCTTGTATTTTAAAATGGAGTTTGTAAATGTTAGCATTCTCTTCACATTCCCTTGTCAAAATCCCATTTTCATAATAGACATACGCTCCACCCCAACAAGTTGCCGGACAAAAAGACTTTTCTTCTTCTACTTCTACTTTATAGGCGATAGAAAAACTATCTTTCTCCAGAGCATATAATACATAAAAAGTATTATAATCACCGTAATAAACACCAAAATACACTTGTTTACAGCCATCAGGTTGTAAACTCTCTGGGAAATTGTAGATTTGAGTTATATTTATGTCTGCATCCAAGAGACTCTTTTTTGACACTCGTTTACCTATGCCAAATTTATCATTATCCGATTCTCCTTCATATTCATCATCGTCATCCACTTCATCATTAACAACCTCCTTAACTACCGAATCTTTTTGCAGACTAACTGAATTAGAATCACTCTGTGTAATAGTAATAGAATCTCCTGTAATGGTATTAACTACTGGTGCTTCTACCCCATTATTACAACTGGCAAATCCGACAAGACATACAATTGAAACTATTGATTTACAATGCATAGCAATATATTTTTGACAATTTTACATGACAAATATAATGATATTAGGGTTTTAAAGATTTAGAACTTGACAAAAAAATCCAATCTGTTGCTATAAAATTCATACTGAAAACTAAGTTCGTAGAGTACTTTTGCACAGAACCCAAAATTTAAAACCATGAAAAACAAACAAATTATACGCATAGCTTTATGTATGCTCTGTTATTTGGGTGCCACTTTCTTCATGAAAGCTGACCCAGATCCTAATTTTCATATTTATCTCTGCTTTGGGCAATCCAACATGGAAGGAAACGCCTCCGTTCCTAATTCAGAAAAGGAAGGGGTGGACGAACGTTTTCAGATGTTATACACAGCCGACGATTGTTCCAGAGGAGACCGCAAGAAAGGTCAATGGTACACCGCCATTCCACCTTTAGCTCGTTGTTTCCATGACAACAACATCGGATTCGGTCCTGTCGATTACTTCGGACGTACCTTGGTAGCGGAACTCGATCCTAGCATTCGTGTGGGTGTCGTTGTTGTAGCTTGCGGTGGATCTGACATTGCATTGTTCGAAAAAGATAAATGCGAAAACTATATCAGAACAGCAGCCGATTGGTTACAAAGCTATGCCAGAGCGTATGGAAACAACCCTTACAAGAGACTTATGGAGATGGGAAAAGAGGCACAAAAAGTGGGTGTCATCAAAGGAATCCTTATCCATCAGGGCGAAAACAATAACGAACAAGAGGATTGGCCTGTTCGCTTGAAAGGCGTATATGAAAACATGTTGAACGATCTTGGTTTGAATGCTGCTGAGGTTCCATTACTTGTCGGTGAAGTTCGTCACTCTGGTCCTTGCAGTGGTCATAATAGAATCATCGCAAACGTACCTAACGTTATACCTACCGCTTATGTAATCTCTTCTGAAGGATGTGAAGCTGCCTTCGACCAATACCACTTCACAGTAGAGGGATACAAAGAATTAGGTAGACATTATGCTCAAAAGATGTTGGAATTATTAGGAGACAATCCAGTTCAACAATCTTCTCTTTCTCTCTCAACCATTCTTAACCAAGAATCAGAGCCTGGTGAGGTAAGTATAACCGTAAATTATGACGCAGAGGTTATCCAACGTGTAGAGATCTATGCAGACAACGAACGTATTGCTGAAGGAGACTCCTATGTATGGGAAAATATCTTAGAAGGCTCCCACTCCATCTGGGCTGTTGGATATGATAGCGACAATAAAGAATACACTACGCCTAAAAAGACCATAAAAATTCTTCCAGAACAGAAACCATACAATGGAACACCTGCCAAAATTCCTGGCATTATCGAAGCGGAAGAATTCGACTACGGAGGTGAAGGAAACGCTTACCACGATAACGACGAACAAAACCGCAACGGTGGCGACCGTAACGAAGGCGTGGATATGAACAATACCGCTATCGGATACCTCCAGACGGGTGAATGGCTCGAATATACAGTAGAGGTAGAAAAAGATGGAGAATACGAAGTGGAATGTCGTGTGGCTTCCAAGGGAACATCGGGTTCCTTCACACTCTACATGGACAATACCTTTATCATCCCTGGCGACGATGGTACTCCAGGTGGTTTCGTCAAAGTGCCTAACACGGGTGATTACGAATCATTTGAAACGGTGACCGTCAAGTTGAATAAATTAACCAAGGGCAAACATGTGTTAAAGCTAGAAATCACAGGCGATTGGTTTGATTTAGACAATCTGAAATTCAACCTGATTCAAGAAGATACGAATGTTGACCTAACATTCTCTGATCTAAATGGAATCCCAGCAGGTGATTACTACGTATTCGACGTACTTGGCAGATACATTAAAACA
>JAFRNH010000056.1 GCA_017430235.1 Paludibacteraceae bacterium
CGCGACTCTCTGCCAACAAAGATTAGCGCATTTACCAACGATAAGAAATACATCACCATCGAGCAAGTCCCTGCCAACCCTACCAAGGTGAGTGAGTTGATCAACGATGCACAATACATCACTTTAAGCGAGGTTCCTACCGTTGAAGTACCTACGAAGGTATCTGAATTACAAAATGATAAAAACTACATCACACTAAGCGAGGTGCCTACCGTAACGGTTCCTACAAAAGTGTCTGAATTGCAGAACGATAAGAACTATGCAACAGTAAGTCAGTTGCCTCCTGTTCCTACAAAGGTCAGTGCATTCACTAATGATGCTAAATATATTACACGCGACTCTCTTCCAACAAAGATCAGCGCATTTACCAACGATAAAAAGTACATCACTATCGAGCAAGTCCCTGCCAACCCTACCAAGGTGAGTGAGTTGGTCAACGATGCTCAATACATCACTTTAAGCGAGGTTCCTACCGTTGAGGTGCCTACGAAGGTATCTGAATTGCAAAACGATAAGAACTACATCACATTAAACGATGTACCTACGGTTGATGTTCCTACCAAAGTGTCTGAATTGCAAAATGACAAAAACTATGTTACTGCAAGTCAGTTGCCTACCGTTCCAACTAACGTCAGTGCTTTCAACAACGATGCGAAATACCTTACACGTGACTCAATAGCAGACATTCTGAGCACAGGTTGCAGCGGTGCATTACAAAATCAGCTCAATGAATTGTCCCTTTTAATCAATGCCCTATCCACCCGATTGGATTCTATTTCAACTGTCAATCAAACATTGTCACAGCAATTACAAAATGTGCAGTCGGATTTAGAGGCTTATGATGAGTTGTATAGTCCAGGACAATACAGAAAAGCAACGACATACACTTATAACTTCAGCACTCAATCGTGGAATTATGGTCCAGACATTTATGCAGCAGTTAAGCCAACAGACAGAATCATCTATCTTGTTAGACACTCCAAGAGGGGAAAAGATTATTCTTCAACAGGCGGATTAACAGAGAATGGTAAATTATGGGCAAGACAGGTGGGAGAGCAATATGTTGGGGGCATAGCAGGCGACAGAACATTCTATGGTTCCACATCCGTTACACGTTGTAAAGAGACCAGTTACTACATTGCTATGGGAAGAAAAGATACTCTAACCAGTGCAAACGACGTATACAACCCTGTAGAGGTGATCGAAGGCAGCTACATTGTCGGAAGCACTAGTGGCATGAGCAACGTTTGTAAATACTACGACAACAACGCTTCCAGTGTAGGAACAAAAGCAACAGAGGTCATCAATACATTATGCGGAATGACTGTTGGTAAAAAGTTCTCTTGGTTTACCAGTCACGATAACCTAACCATTCCTCTTGTAGAATGGGTAAGCGACAAGAAGATTGATTTTGTCAACAATAAGACATGGATCAACTTCATGTCAGGAGTAGCTATCATTGTTCACAAAGATAAGACATGGGAGGTATATCCTGTCCGTAATTTAGAAGATGGATACATGAGTTGGTCTGCTGCCACCAACTACACAGAAGACTAACCTTCTGCGATCAATCATTAAGGGAAAAAACAACGGATTTCCTCCTCAGGACAATGCCCTGAGGAGGAAATCCCTATTTATAGCTATTGTAAAATCACCATATATATGATATCTTTGTGACAATGAAAAAGATACGAAAAAGATGAGGAAAGTAGCATGTCTATTATTCATCCAATGGATGATTGCTTCGTTTGGTTTCTCCATTCAAGCAGCGGAGGCAGATAGTTTGAAAAACACTGAGCTAAAAACAGTGGATGTCACAGCAACGCCCAAACGGAATCTGAAATCCACCTATCTGATTACCAACACAGAGACCATCAATCGTGGAGAGTTACTTCGTGCTGCTTGCTGCAATCTTGGAGAGAGTTTCACGACGAACCCCTCTGTCGATGCCAATTACAACGATGCAGCAACAGGGACACGCCAAATCAAGCTTCTTGGATTAAGTGGCATCTATGTACAAATGTTGACGGAGAACGTGCCCAACTTCAAAGGTGCAGCCATCCCTTTTTCTCTCGATTTCGTACCTGGTTTTTGGATTCAGTCCATTCAAATCTCGAAAGGAGCTTCCAGCGTGAAAAACGGATATGAGAGCATTACCGGACAAATCAATGTCAACTATTGGAAGCCACAAGGAATCGAAGGTGTTTGGGGAAATCTACACCTCAACTCTCATCTGAAATGGGAAGGAGATGTTTATGGAACAAGTCATGTCAACGACAAACTAAGCACCAACCTGCTACTCCACATAGAGAGTTCTAAAATGGAGCATGACAGAAACAACGACCAGTTTATGGACTCTCCGAAGCAAAGAAACATCAATGCACAACATCGTTGGGGGTGGATCACCAATCGTTTCATATCACAATTAAGCATACGAGGGACTCATGACAAACGTGAAAGCGGAAGCGTGCATCATCATCATAACCATGACAATGATTCAGCTTATGACATTGACCTCGAAACAGATAGAGCCGACTTCTTCTGGAAAAATGCTTTGTTTACCAACCGAGAGAAGAACGGAAGCGTTGCCCTCATCCTCTCCGGTAGCATACATAATGCCGAATATCATTTCGGAGAAAAAGAGCATCAGTTCAAGCAATCCAATGCATACGCACAATTCCTATTTGAGGAGGATCTAACCCCTTCACACAATCTTTCCGTAGGTGCCAGTCTGAACCACGACAAATGGAATGCACAACTTCCATACACCTACGATATGATAGATTTCCAAAGGGAAACAACCCCTGGCGTATATGCACAATATACATACAAACTGAAAGAAAAGCTATCTGTCATGGCAGGTATCAGATATGACTATAGCAACCTATATGGCGGTTTTGTCACGCCACGCATTCATTTGAAATATGCCCCTGTCAATCAGTTCTCACTGCGAGCATCTGCAGGAAAAGGGTATCGTTCACCTCATGTGTTGGCAGAAAACACGACAACATTAGCTAGCAATCGTTCCATCATCATCGACACACCACAGCAGGAAGAGGCATGGAATGTAGGAGGGTCTATCACTTTTTCTCCTAAAATCGGAGAGAAAGAGCTACCCATCAACGTTGATTATTACTACACGAACTTCCTTCATCAGATGGTATTGGATATGTCGGAAGCCAGAACTCTACAAATCTATGCACTGCCAGATGGGGCGCAATCCTATTCTCACACTGCACAAATCGATGTTTCACGCACCATCAAGCAAGTCTCGCTCCTTGCCGCCTTCAGATGGCAAGACGTAAAGCAATCAATAGGATGCCAGAAAACAGCAGATGGGGGAAGAGACAAAGGACGTTTGCAAGAGCGATTCCTAACATCTCGCTACAAAGCGTTGCTCACAGCATCCTGGAACGACCCATTAGATTTATGGAAGGTAGACCTCACCCTGCAAGTGAATGGTCCAGGGAAAATGCCAACACCTTACTTGCTGAACGAGCAAGAGACGCTCAATACAGAATACCAAGACAAAGAGGGGAATCGTTGGTCATGGAACCCAGATTACAAGGCATTTCCACAATTAAATCTACAAATCAGACGAGAGTTTCGTCACTTCTCAGTATATGCAGGAGCTGAAAATCTCACCAACTTCAAACAGAAAAATCCGATTGTAGATGCCAATCACCCAGAAAGTCCTAACTTTGACGCTACGATGGTATGGGGACCGACACATGGAGCGATGGCCTATGCCGGAGTAAGAATTAATTTTGAAAAACCCATAAAAGAGTAAGAAATATGAAAAGAATTTTAGTTATGTGCGTAACAGCAATGCTTTGTGTTACGCTATTTGCAAAGGGTGACCCTATTAGCGTATGCTACACAACCAATCCGCAAATGCGTTGCCCAAAATGCGAAAATAAGATTAAAAGCAATGTCCGTTTTGCAAAAGGAAACGGAATCAAGGAGATCACGACCGATCTTTCTTCTCAGACTGTCACTATAAAATTTGACAGCACCAAAACCAAAGAAGCAGACATTGTAAAAGAGTTTGAAAAGATAGGTTATAGTGTCACCAAAGTAGAAAAGAAGGAAGAAGAAGCCTCAACAACGAAATAAAAAGGGTTGGAGGATTTCTGCCACAGAATTCCCCTCTTCACTATCGAGAGCATTCACTATCATTTCCCTAAATTCGGACTAGGTTGTAAAATCACCTACATGAACTTGAGAGGAGACCGTTTAGATGACGTTCGGTATACAAAAAAAATAGGATTTAACTCCATTTGTCCGATGATTTCAACAGAACCCGATAAACATAACGAACAATGGGGAAAATTTTCTATCTTTGTAACACTTTAATTTTTCATTATTTTATCACTAAAAAACTCAACATGAATAGACTTTGTATTAAACTTTTATTACCAATGCTTTTTCTCATCGCAGTTGCATGCACAGACAAGAACATCACTAAAAATGGCGATGGAAGCATCACTATCAACACAACAGAAATAGGAAATAATGTCAAAGGTTTTTATAACACAGTTCCTTTAAATGTAACTGTAAAAGGGAACACCATTGTAGAGGTGGAGATCCTACCTAACGAGGAGACTCCAGAATTCTTGGATAAGGTAAAGGAGAACTTATTACCTAAGTTGAAAAATCTCGATTTTGAAAAACTTTCTGATGTGGATGCTGTCAGTGGCGCCACATATACCAGCAGTGCCGTACTGAAAAATGTGGAATTAGCAATTGAATATATCAAGTAACCTAACCACATCACAAACTGCAATTTGCAGGCGATGTTCAAGGAGCGTTTCATCTAAACATTTTTCACTTTGCTTGAAAAATAAGTCTCAAAATATCACGGATATCAGAAAAAATCCTAATTTTGAAAGGCTAACGTAAATACATCATTATGAAGAAAAACACATCATTTATCATATTTGCTGCATTAGCAATGATATCCACTCTCTTCTCTTGCGAAAGTGGCAATGGCAGAAACAACGGTGCATTACCCAAAGATGCAGAAGAATTTCTTGCCACTCATTTCCCTCAAAAGGAGGTCAAAGAGATCACAGAGACAAAGATGCAGATGGACTATGTAGTCATCTTGGATGATGGAACGGAAATCGATTTCACCAACACAGGACAATGGGAGCAAGTCAATCTGCGATGGAATGAGGTGCCCGCTTCTCTAATGGGTTCACTTCCTAGCAGTATCAGTCAGTATATCGATGAGAACTGTTCAGACAAAACCATTCACAAGATTGAGAAGAAATCCCTTGGCAGAAAAGATTTCATCTATCGCATCACATTTCACAAACCAGATGATATAGAATTGAATTTCACCCAAGAGGGAGAGATTATCAGCGACGATCCATCTGGCAAGAAACTGCCTTCCAGCGCGAAAGCATTCCTCAACAAGCATTACCCAGATGTCAGCATCATCTCCATTGTCAATGATGTGGATGGCGACTACAACATCCGATTGGAAGAGAACACAGAGATTGAGTTCGATAGAAAAGGAAACTGGTTTGAAATCAAGATTTCAAAGTCTCAGAGACTACCAGAAAGTGTGCTCAATCTTCTTCCAAAGAAGATGAATCAATACATTGAAAAGAATTATCCAGAGCAATACATCCGTCGAATTGAAAAGAAAAGTTATGGGTATCGTGTCAAATTGAACAAGCCTAACAACGTAGAACTTTCCTTTACTAAAACGGGTGACTTCCAAAGAATTGAATCGAAAGGGTCCGATTCAGCATCTGATGAATCCAAAGGATCTGATTCAGCATCAGAAACTGGAGAATAACATTTACGATCATGAAAAAGTTCGCAGCAATCACCATCCTCTTCGGAGTATTGCTTTGTCTAACATCCGCCAAGAAGGGGGAGAAAGAGGATGCAAAAAAGCAGCCTTCCCAGCAACAGACATCTGCCTTCCGTGAAGATCAAATCGCAAGGAAGAAAGCAATATTAAGCTTCAAAATGGTATTTATCGAGGGTGGTTCCTTCGAAATGGGGTGTACTTCAGAGCAAGAAGATGAATGTCTACAGCCAGAGAAGCCTGCACATCCTGTCTTTGTACACAGTTTCTCCATCTGCAAATACACCGTTACCCAACGTCAATGGAGGGAGGTAATGGGTAAGAATCCAAGCGATGTTAGGAATGACGATTTGCCCGTCACCAATGTGTCATGGAACGATGCACAAAAATTCATCACCCGATTGAATAATTTTTTAGGTACGGAATACCGACTTCCGACAGAAGCAGAATGGGAATATGCTGCCAGAGGAGGCACATTAGCTAACGGTTTGAAATATAGTGGTGGAAGCGACATCTATACCCTTGCATGGTACAAAGACAATGCAGACGGACAACCTCACATAGCAGGCAAAAGGAAAGACAACGAACTAGGTCTTTACGACATGAGTGGCAACGTATGGGAGTGGTGTTCAGATTGGTACGGACCCTATCCTACCGACACAGAGACGGAGCTTATCAATCCTGCAGGACCAGAGACAGGAACCGAACGTGTGCTTCGCGGAGGTTACTTCGAAGGACCAGCACTTTTCTGCCGTGTTTCCTGCAGAAACAAGAGCAAACCAGACTTTGCTGCCAGCATGTTCGGACTACGATTAGCAACAGACAAGGTAGAGCAAAAACAGGAGGCTACGGGAGAGGAATAAAGTATAGGTGAACTCTAAGAGATAAGTTAATCTCCAAAACAAACCATACTAGAATGTGATATAATTACACTGAATTCAATTCGTTCAAAGTTGTGTTATAATTATTTTAGCGGTTCTATCCACTTCATTTTTTCTTGATAATAGACGGTATCCACAACTTTGTTAATCCACTCCTTTATCTTAGGATTTGAAACCGAATCTACTTTTTTCAGCTTAATATAATCACTGTCATCCGAAAATCTATAAACAATCTCAATTTTTCTGATTTTTCTGTGTCTTGCCGAATAATGTATTTTTTTGTCTTGCAGGGCCGCTTGACAAAATTGGGACAAACCGTTGTGTGAATTACATTCCTTATGTTTGTAACACTCTAAATAACATGAATCAGCAACTATTCTGCCTCGCGCAATGGAATGCAAAGGTCTTCCTAGATCCTGATATTCACCATAACGAATGTAAACAAATTCGTCATTACAAACCACAAGATATATATGTTTATACTTGTCGCAATAAATTCCGTTTTCAATTCCATTCACATCTAAGGATATGAATAAAAACAGAAAGCATATACATCGTAACGTAAATTTATATTTCATAACTTCATTTTATTTTTGCATAAGTACCTTTGAAAAATTCTTTCAC
>JAFRNH010000057.1 GCA_017430235.1 Paludibacteraceae bacterium
ATCATGAAAGATAACACAAACGTGGCAGCTCAGGTGCTACTCAGCGAAAATGTTACATACAAAAGCATTCAGAACTATTTAACTAACGGAAACGTAAAGAATATGTTCGTGGATGAAAGCGACTCTAAACCGGAAGAGAACAACAACGCTTCTGGTAAAGCCACAAGTAACCCTACAGAGGAAAGCAAAATCGGCTCTTCCACCCCTGTTCTAGATAGCTTCGGTAGCAACCTGACCAAATCGGCCGAAAATGGTCTGCTCGACCCCGTCGTAGGCAGAGAAAAAGAGATCGAACGTGTATGCCAAATATTGAGCAGAAGAAAGAAAAACAACCCTGTACTCATCGGCGAACCTGGTGTTGGTAAGTCGGCTATTGTAGAGGGACTCGCTCAACGAATCGTCGACAGAAAGACCTCTCACGTGCTATTCAACAAGAAGATCATCTCTCTCGATATGGCTTCTGTTGTGGCTGGAACAAAGTACCGCGGACAGTTTGAGGAACGAATCAAATCGATCATCAATGAACTGAAAAAGAATCCTGATGTCATCTTATTCATCGACGAGATTCACACAATTGTTGGTGCTGGTTCATCCCCTGGTTCTCTGGATGCTGCCAACATTCTGAAACCTGCCTTGGCAAGAGGCGATATTCAATGCATCGGTGCCACAACTTTGAACGAATATCGTGAACACATCGAGAAAGATGGCGCATTGGAACGCCGCTTCCAAAAAGTGCTAGTGGAACCTACTACCGCAGAGGAAACGCTGCAAATTCTCCATAACATCAAAGAACGTTATGAAGATCACCACTATGTAACCTACACGGAAGAGGCTCTCAAAGCGTGTGTCAAATATACGGAACGATACATCACCGACCGTTCTTTCCCAGACAAGGCTATAGATGCTCTCGACGAAGCGGGTGCTCGCACTCACATCTCTAATGTGACAATGCCTAACTCAATCACCGATCTTGAGAAGAAAAAACAGCAATTCAAAGAACTCAAAGAGAAAGCGGTCTCCGATCAAGATTTCGAATTGGCAGCCAACTATCGCGACCAAGAGAAACAATGCACTCAAGCTATCGAAGAGGCTAAGATTGAATGGCAAAATGAAATGAAAAATGAACGACAAAACGTGGATGAAGAGCAGGTGAAAATGGTCATCTCCATGATGTCGGGCGTTCCAATCCAAAATATCGCACAAGAAGAGAGCGAGAAACTGCGTCACATGAGCGAGAAGCTCGTCGGACAGGTTATTGGACAAGACGAGGCTGTCACTAAAATCGTCAAATCCATCCAACGCAGTCGAATCGGACTGAAAGATCCTAACCGCCCAATCGGTTCCTTTATCTTCGTGGGGCCAACCGGTGTCGGTAAAACCTATTTGGCGAAAATGTTGGCAAAGGAGATGTTCAACTCCATCGATGCGCTTATCCGCATTGATATGAGTGAATACATGGAGAAATTCTCCGTTTCAAGACTGATCGGAGCACCTCCAGGATATGTCGGTTATGAAGAGGGTGGACAGCTGACAGAACGTGTCAGACGCAAACCCTACTCCATCATCCTACTTGATGAGATTGAAAAAGCTCACGCTGATGTCTTCAACCTATTGCTTCAAGTCCTCGATGAGGGTCGCTTGACCGATAGTTTAGGTCGTCAGGTGGACTTCAAAAACACAATCATCATCATGACATCCAACGTAGGAACTCGTCAGTTGAAGGACTTCGGAAAGGGCGTCGGATTCTCCATGACAGTGAATCTGGAAGACAAACAGTTCGCTCATGGCGTCATTCAAAAAGCATTGAACAAGACTTTCTCTCCTGAATTCTTGAATCGTATCGACGACATCATCATGTTCGATCAGCTTCAGAAAGAGTCCATCTTCAAAATCATCGATTTGGAATTGAAGGGCGTCTACGAGAGAATCGAAAAGATGGGCTATCATCTGTCGTTAACAGAAAAGGCAAAGGACTTTATTTCCGAAAAAGGATATGATATTCAGTTCGGTGCCAGACCATTGAAACGTGCCATTCAAAAATATGTGGAAGATGAAGTGGCTGAAGTCTTATTAGCCAATAAGGTCTCTGAAGGTGATACCATCACCATCGATTACGATGAAGAGAAAAAAGCTATACAATGTAAGGTATAGCCTCAACTCATACAAACTAAAAAAGTGTGTCGAAATTCAATTTTGACACACTTTTTTTTATTGAATCATCGTAATGTTAGCCGTGATAGCCACCAAAAAAACTTTTAAAAATCATTACAGCACAGAAAAACAATAGTATGGCAACACCCGATATAACAAGTAAAACAATCATGATCGATTTAACCCATGAATAGTTATTTTCCTTATGTAAAAGGTACACACCCATAATTAGCATTGCCAAAACAAAAAATATCATCAAAAACAACATCTTCTAAATTTTTAAGTTATGAAATGAATTATAGTATTCTTTCGCATTAATAATTTTTTTGAATCCAATACGTCAAAAAGAGATCGTACACAGAATACTCTCCCTGCTCATACGTAAGATAATCACGTTCCAATAATCCCTTCACAGCCGACTGAACCATACTGGAGGAGGGCAAACGATACTTATGAATGAAGGCCCCAGAAGTGATTGATTTGGCATGCCCCTCTTTGGCAATGGCAATAAACACCTCTTTCTGCTTTTCTGGCATACGGAATAGAGTCTCCCGATAGGTATAATCCATAGTCGAAAGAATCTCATCCAATGATGATTGAACCATCTCTTTCGTACATGTCTCCCCCTTCGCCGTCTTAGCATATAGCGTATTGAAAAGTTTCTGAACATACCATGTGATTCCCTGTGCAATACGAAACACCTCCGAAACAACTTCAGGTTGCAACTTTTTACCATTTTTTTCAAAATGATTGCAGGCAAAGAGTTTGTATTTCTCTTCATCAATTGCCTCCAAATGCATCATGGACACACTTTGAAAGAATGGTCTTGCCGGACTAGAAAACATAACCCCCATCGTATGACGCTGACTACCCGAAAAAATAAACCTCGCATTCGAGCACTGCTGTACGTATGATCGTAACAAAGCCTCCACATTCTTCTCTGGATAAGTAGCGATCTGCTGAAACTCATCAATCGCCACCAGACATGGTCGGTCTGCATGTTTTAAATAGTTGAAAATCTCATCCAACGTATTCTCCGATTGCCGCAAATCGCCCAACTGAAAATTAAAGGAAGGCTCTCCCATCGGACTAAACGATATACCCGTTTGCAATGACTTAACACTGTTCCAAAAGCCTTGCAATGCCTTCATCCCATAAGGTTTCAGTTTTTCTAATATCTCTCGACTCAACATAAAGACAAACTCACGTAACGACCTAGTCGAATAGATATCCACAAAGAAGGTATAATAATTCGATGAGACCTCCTTTCGCTGAAAGGTATGTTTAATCAAACCACTCTTTCCCATTCTGCGGGTAGCTATGATCGCCACATTATTGCCATTTTCAACCTCATGCAACAAACGTTCCGTCTCCGCTTCCCTATCGCAGAAATATTCAGAAGAGACATAACCGCTGATTATAAATGGATTAGACTGCATATTCAAAAAATTATTATTTTATAATAATGCAAAAGTAATAAAATTCTCATTCTAAACAAATAATACGAGAAGAATCTTTCGAGGGACAAAAAAAGGCCATCCATCAATATGGACAGCCTTTCAAGTATAGGAAAAAACAAATTAGTTTTCTTTAGCGAATTCAGCCAATCGATTTTGAAGATCCTCGTATTGGTTATCTTTAATGAAGGAGGTGCAAACGCGCAATCCCTGTTGCTTACTACCCGTGGTATCCAAGCTAATGGCACTGATACCATAGAAGAGCAGTTTATACATCAAATCGCCACCCTTCATATCCTTATAACCAACTGTGAAGTAGAAACCATCACCGATATTCTGGTCGATGTCCTTATCATAAACGATATGGAAACCATTATCAGTAAATATCTTTTTCATTTTAGCAGCGCGATTTCCGTATTCGCGAACAGTCTCCAAGAAGTTGTATTCACCATCACAAGCAGCTTTAAACATAGCAGCCAAAGCATATTGTGCTGAATGGGAAGTACCCGATGAAAGAACATAAAGAATTCTGTTGACGAAAATCATACCAAACTCACCAATGGTATAGCGGTCGGCCAAGCCTTGGTAGAAACAATGGAAAATCTTATTTGAGATGGCAGTCACACCAATACGTTGACCAGCATAGCTGAATGCTTTAGAGCCAGAGATTAACAAGATATAATTATCGGTATACTTAGCCACGGTTGGTTGGAAAGGTGCTTTGTAAGGTTGACTTAAATCTTTACGGAAATCCATAGCGAAGTAAGCCAAATCCTCCATCACAATTACATCGTATTTAGTAGCCAATTCACCAATACCTTTCAACTCCTCTTCAGTTAAGCAGAACCATGAAGGGTTGTTCGGATTAGAATAGATGATGTTACAGATGTTTCCTTTTTTCAAATAGCTCTCCACCTTATCGATTAGTTCCTTACCTCTGTATTGGAACATATCGAAGGATTCATACTTCATACCCAATACTAACAATTGAGTCTTTTGAACAGGAAATCCAGGATCGATAAACAAGACCGTATCTTTCTTTTTATCACATTGACCGGAAACCAAGAAAGAGGCATACGTACCTTGCATGGAACCCGAAACAGGAACGCAACCCTCTGGGTTAACATCCACATCAATAAAAGCCTTCACAAAACGAGAAGCCTGTTTTTTCAATTCAGGATGACCATCCAGCATAGGATATTTGGAGGCAACACCCGCCTGAAGAGCTTCTATCTCAGCCTTCGTTCCAATCTTATCAGGAGCGAAGCCGGGCACACCCATCTCCATACGAACATATTTCTCTCCCGTCAAGGCTTCCACCTTATTGGCAATCGTTACAATTTCACGAATTGTAGCCTTACTAAAATCTGGCAAATTGAGACTATCAATCACCGATTTTACCACATTCTTATCTAACATATCTATAATTTTTATTCATTAATCAATTGCATCAACCAACAATTTTTCCAATCCTCATCGCGATACCACTCTTTCAGCAATACTGTTTTCTGAAAACCTGCAGAAGAGAATAGGCGAAGGGAGGCATTATTAAACTCTCCAACATACGCATACAACTGGTGTAGGCAAAGGAAATGGAAAGCATAATTCTTTATGAGACGTAAAGCCTCCGTTGCATACCTTTTATTCTGATAAGGAGTATCGACCAAAACAGCCACTTCAGCCCTTGCAAAGCGAGGTTCGAAATCAATTAGGTCGACACAACCGACCGTGGCTTGGTCTTGATTGGAAACAATCATCAATCGCATCTGGCGCAAAGAAAAAATATCACCAGCTGTTTTCACATACGATTGCAAATGGAATTTAGAATACGGAGCAATAGCACTACCCTCGCCCCACAATGTAGCATCATTCTCCCATTTATAGAGCAGATCCACATCAGAAGGCTCAACGGCACGAAGTGTTATTATTTCTCCTACAAAATTCATTAGCGTATTCTATCAAGTGAACGAACTAGTGCCTCATCTTTTTGAATGGCACGGAAAGCCAAATAAGTGAGGACACAATTAATCACTGGGAAAGTGAGAGGCAGATGATAGTTCATCGGAGTGGAAACACCCAAAGAGGATGTAATCTCTGAAGATGTAGTCATCACGAATAAAAAGAACAGAGCATATATACCCAAGTTCATCATAATATTGAAGATGCAGATTCTCATCTGAAGAATTCTTTTCTTATAAAGTACCACGATAAACACATCAATCAACAGAATAAGAATAACAAGGATCAACAAAGCAATAGAATGACTATAATAACCACTCACAGCACCACTAAAATTAGGATCTGTAAGGTATTGTTTCACTCCAATAGCCGTATATGAATATTTCTCAGCCAAAACGGTTCCTGCAGCAGAGGTTAGACCTGTCATATCCAAATCAGCCATAGGAACATACAACAAAAGGAATGTCAAAGCAAAAGCAATGGCAATGTACAATGTTTGAATACGCTGTAACATATCAGTAGACCAATTATTCTTTATTATTTACCAGAAGCAGACTTTCCTGCTGCCAATGCCTTTAAGTTCATGTTAACGATATCTTCTCCCTTACGAGCAAAGATAGAGCGAATACCCTCCTCTACCATCTCAGAAGGAATACCCAAGAAAGGAAGGGAAGCACCCAACATCACGATGTTTGAAACACGTGGAGATCCTACCTCTTTTGCAATAGAATCAACATCAATAATAACATGATTCTTCACTTTCTTAACTTCAGCAAGCACCTCATCAATGGAAGGATAATCAGGAATATTGATAAGTGGAGCACTATTGGTCACTACGCAACCATCCTCTTTCAAATAAGGTAAATAACGAAGAGCCTCCATTGGTTCCAATGAGATAATCAAATCGGCAGAACCCTTTGCTATCAAATCAGATGCGATAGGTTGGTCTGAGATACGCAAGTTAGACTGCACGTCTCCACCACGCTGACTCATTCCGTGAACCTCGGCTTGCTTCATATATAAATTATTCTTCACAGCTGCTTCGCCAATGACAGCAGCAATAGACAAAATACCTTGTCCGCCTACACCTGACAATATTATATCGGTCTTCATTTTTCTATAATCTTTAAACTTGTTTAACTTCAACCATAATTAATTCTCCAAAGAACCTTTCCATGTCAAAATTGGAAATATACAACAGAAAGTACTTCGTTCTTTGCAAAGGTAAGAAAAAAATCAGACAAAATGTAAGCAAAATAGTTTCTTTATAATCTTTTTGCACGAATAATATTTTTTTATAAATTTGCAAATTGAAAAAAAAGGAAGAAAACAAAAGTTAAAATATTGTTTTTCAGTATTTTAAAACGAAAGTAAACATAATTATCAATAAAGAAAAATGAATCAAGTATCAGATCGTATAGCCGCACTTGCTCCATCTGCAACGTTGGCTATGTCGCAAAAAAGTCAAGAGTTGAAAGCTCAAGGCATTGATGTAATTAATTTAAGTGTAGGTGAACCTGATTTCAATACACCTGATCACATCAAGGCAGCTGCACAAAAAGCTATCAGCGACAATTTCTCTTTCTATTCTCCAGTGCCAGGTTTTATGCCTTTAAGAAAAGCTATTGTTGAGAAGTTGAAGAAAGAGAACGGTTTGGACTATGAAGCTAGTCAGATTATCGTATCAGGTGGTGCTAAACAATCAGTTTGTAATGCTGTTCTTTGTTTAGTAAACAAAGGTGACGAAGTGATTATACCTGCTCCTTACTGGGTTAGCTACATTGAAATGGTGAAATTGGCTGAAGGTTCTTGCGTCATCGTCAAGGCTGGTATGGATCAAAACTTCAAAATGACTCCTGCTCAATTAGAGGCTGCTATTACACCAAAGACAAAATTGCTAATTTTATGCTCTCCTTCTAACCCAACGGGTAGCGTCTATTCTAAAAGCGAATTGAAGGCTCTTGCTGATGTCTTAGCTAAACATCCTAATGTTTACATCTTGGCTGATGAGATTTATGAGCACATCAATTACATCGGAAAGCACGAAAGCATTGCGCAATTTGCTGAAATCAAAGATCGTGTCATCATTGTCAACGGTGTTTCTAAAGGATATGCAATGACTGGATGGCGTCTTGGTTGGATTGCCGCTCCCGAATGGATTGCTAAAGCATGCAACAAACTTCAAGGTCAATATACTTCTGGATGCTGCTCCATCACACAAAAAGCGGCAGAAGCTGCTTACACTGGCGATCAAAGCTGCGTAGAAGAGATGAGAAAAGCATTCGAACGCAGACGCGATCTTGTTGTTGACATGATCAAAAACATACCAAACTTGAATATGAGCCACAAACCAGATGGGGCATTCTACGTATTCCCTGAGTGCAAATCTTTCTTCGGAAAGAAAACTCCTAAGGGCGACGTAATCAACTCTGCTTCTGATTTGGCTATGTATCTATTGGTGGAAGGCCATGTAGCTTGCGTGGGCGGTGAATCATTTGGCGACCCTGACTGCATCCGTATGTCATACGCAACATCAGAGGAAAACCTAAAAGAAGCTTTCTCTCGTATCAAAAACGCATTGGCTGCTTTGAAATAAATAATACTTATCAATCATATCAAAGGTGGGTTTGTAAAAATCCACCTTTTTTGTTGAATTTATAGAACTCACCTCTAAAAAAAGAGTATCTTTGTAAAAATCAAGAACGAAATTATATAAACATGAAAAACTTCAATTTTTACAGTCCGACCGAATTTGTTTTCGGTAAAGAAAGAGAGAACGAATGTGGACAATACGTCAGAAAACATGGTGGTTCTAAAATCCTGTTGCATTTTGGTTCCAACTCAGCTAAAAAATCTGGTTTGCTAGATCGCGTAAAACAATCATTGGAGAAAGAAGGTATTGCATACGTGGAATTAGGAGGAGTCCAACCGAATCCTCATGATTCTCTTGTATACAAAGGAATAGAGATCTGCAGAAAAGAAAAGATCGATTTCATCTTGGCTGTGGGTGGTGGTTCCGTGATCGACTCCGCTAAAGCCATTGCTATGGGTGTGCCTTACGACGGTAATTTCTGGGATTTCTATAGTGGTAAAAAGCCTGCCACAGCGCTTCCTATCGGAACGGTTCTAACCATCGCTGCTGCTGGCAGTGAAGGTTCGGGCGATTCTGTCATCACCAAAGAGGATGGCATGTTGAAGAGAGGTGCCAGCGGCGACTGCATTCGACCTAAATTCTCTATCCTCAATCCTCAACTTACCTGCACACTTCCTGCCTATCAGACTGCTTGTGGTGCAACAGATATCATGGCTCATACATTCGAGAGATATTTCACCAACACACAGGAGGTGGAGATCACCGACCGCCTGTGCGAAGCCATCTTGCTGACAATGATCAAAGAGACTCCTCGCGTCATACAAGACCCGAACAACTATGAGGCTCGTGCCAACATCATGTGGGCAGGTATGGTTTGTCACAACAACATTACAGGCGTAGGTCGCGAACAAGACTGGAACAGTCATGGCATCGAGCACGAACTATCCGCACTATACGACTGCGCGCATGGAGCAGGATTGGCTGTCATCATGCCTGCATGGATGGAATATGTGATGCAACACGACGTGATGCGTTTCGCACAAGTGGCAACCCGCGTTTGGGGTTGTCAGATGAACTTCCAACATCCAGAAGTGACAGCCAAAGAAGGTATCATCGCGTTCAGACGATTCCTTTCCAGCATCGGAATGCCAATCAACTTCAAAGAATTGGGAGCGAAAGGCGAAGACATACCTCTATTGGTGAAAAGTTTCGGTATCGGTGAAGGTGAGACCGGCGGTTTCGTCCATCTCAAGAAAAAAGACATTGAAAACATTTACACAATTGTTTTAAACGCTTCCTTATAGGAGACAATTAACATGAGAGACATTAGACAGATTATCATTCAATTTGTATTGTTGCTTTCCTTCTCATTGGTGAGTATGTGCTTGAATGCCCATACGCTTATCATAACGGAGATCATGCACTCTAACGTCCATGGCATAATGGACGATCTAAACGAGTTGCCCGATTCTTGGGTAGAGTTGTACAATCCCAACGACGACACGCTATCCACCATCGGATGGAAGATAGGAACAACGTCTAATGTCTCTCTTGCATATACACTGACCGACTCTGTCAAA
>JAFRNH010000058.1 GCA_017430235.1 Paludibacteraceae bacterium
GAGAAGAAAGTCTCATTCTCACAAGAAATTCAACTAAACGATGCTTCTGATTATACCATCAAGGGATATGTGGAATTTATGGCATGCAACGACAACACCTGTCTGCCTCCATCTAAAGTACCTTTCTCATTTGAAAAACATGAAAGCGGAAGCAGTTCAAAAATCACAAGAGGAAGAGATATCAAGCCAATAACCACACGTGAGGAAGAGGACACAACCAGCAGTGCTTCAACTCCTTTCAGCTTTGAAGAGATCACTCCATCCAATAGTGAAATGAATAACAATGCTTGGCAACCTGTCATCACAGAACTTAATTCATACGGAAAAGAACAAGGCGATGATAGCAACCATCTATGGAGTATCTTTCTCATTGGACTGTTGGGTGGTCTGTTAGCCATTGCAACCCCATGCGTATGGCCAATCATTCCAATGACAGTCAGTTTCTTCCTTCGTAAGAGAGATGGCAGCGGGAAACGCTCTGCCCTACTCTACGGATTGTCCATCATTGTCATCTATGTGGGATTTGGTTTATTGATCACACTCATTTTCGGAGCCAATGCATTAAATGCTTTATCCACAAATGCAATATTCAACTTATTCCTTTTTTTACTGTTGGTTTTCTTCGCCATCTCCTTCTTTGGAGGGTTCGACCTAACTCTACCAGCTTCATGGAGTACCAGTACAGAGAACAAAGCAGATAACACAAAAGGCATACTGAGCATTCTGATGATGGCATTCACCCTTGTCATCGTATCATTCTCATGCACGGGTCCTATCATCGGAACTCTGTTGGTTCACATCTCCACACAAGGAAGTTTCTTGGCTCCAACCATCGGTATGTTAGGTTTTGCCATTGCATTGGCTGGTCCATTCACGCTCTTCGCACTCTTTCCAAACATCATGAAGAAAGTGCCACATTCCGGCGGATGGATGAACACCGTAAAGGTGATGCTCGGATTCTTCGAATTGGCATTCGCCTTGAAATTCCTTTCGGTGGCCGACCTTGCCTACAAATGGCACATACTCGATCGGGAGATATTCCTAGTATTATGGATTGTCATCGCTCTATTTGCAGGATTATACATCTTAGGCAAAATTAAATTCGCGCATGACGAAGCAGAGGATGCGTATGAATCAGAACAAGGCAATTCATCAGCAGTGGCGAAACCAGTCTCTGTACCACGCCTGTTTGGAAGTATGATCCTCTTTGCATTCGCCTTGTATCTCGTACCCGGATTATGGGGAGCGCCTTTGAAAGCCATCAGTGCCTTTGCTCCTCCAATGTGGACACAAGACTTCAACCTATACAACGAGACACAAGCCTCCTTCACCGACTACGACGAGGCCATACAATATGCGAAGCAACACGACAAACCACTCTTGCTGGACTTCTCTGGCTATGGTTGCGTCAACTGTCGAAAAATGGAAGCATCCGTATGGAATGATGCTCAAGTGAAATATATCATGGACAATGATTATGTCCTAGTTTCCATCTTTGTCGACGACAAGGAGAAGTTGGAAGTTCCAATGGAAGTGGAAGAAAATGGCAAGACAATAACATTGAAAACCATAGGAGAGAAATGGAGCTACCTACAAAGAAGCAAGTTTGGCTCAAACGCCCAACCTTTCTATGTGGAGATTGACAACAAAGGTATGCCACTCAATCACTCCTATGCATTCTCAGAAGACGTTGACGCCTTCGTAGAATTTTTAAAAACAGGATTAAAAAACAATAAAAAATGATAGAGGAATTTACAAACAGAAAAACCATTCGAAAATACACTGAGCAAGAGGTTAGCGACGATTTGCTCTACCAATTATTGGAAGCCGCATCGCACGCCTCTACGACGGGCAATATGCAACTCTACAGCGTTATTATCACAAGAGATAAAGAAAAGAAGGCTGCATTAGCTCCAACCCATTTCAATCAAAAACCATTCATCGGAGCACCTGTCGTACTCACCTTTTGTGCAGACTATAATCGCTTTAACAAATGGTGCGAGCAACGAAAAGCAGTGCCAGGATACAACAATTTTCTCTCCTTCACTACCGCAGCCATCGACACACTTCTATTGGCACAAAACTTTGCAGCATTAGCAGAGCATGAAGGATTGGGACTCTGTTTCCTTGGCACCACCACATACAATGCACCGCAGATTGCCAAGATACTCAACCTGCCTAAATATGTGGTTCCCGTCACAACCATCACATTGGGATATCCAGCAGAAGATCCAGAACTTCAGGATAGAATACCTGTGAGAGGATTCGTCCACTCAGAGAGTTACCACGATTACGATTTCGAAGACATAGATCGCATATTCGACCACAAAGAGAGTTTAGAAGTGAATCGGCAGTTCGTGAAAGAGAATAAAAAAGAGACGTTAGCACAAATCTTTACAGACATTCGCTACACAAAAAAGGATGGCGACCATTTCTCTAAAATCTATTTCGATTACATCAAAGAGCAGTTTGAGTTTTGATGAAAAGTGAGTATTCAGTTGTAAAACAATAATTTTAGTATAATTCATATCATAACATGTACGCATTAGTTACAGGAGCAAGTTCAGGAATTGGACAACAATACGCCACAGAGTTAGCGAAACAGAAATATGACTTGGTATTAGTCAGCAACCAAGAGAAAGAGATACAAGATGTGGCCAACGATTTAGCCACACAATATGGTGTTAAAACAATCGGTTTATACAAAGATTTGGCTAAAGATGAAGCAGCCGAAGAACTACACACCTATTGCAAAGAAAACAATCTGCAAATAGACATTCTCATCAACAATGCAGGAATCTTCTTTTTTAATGAATATGTAAAGACAGATTTGAAGAGGATTGAGTTAATGTTAGACCTACACATCAAGACAGTGTGCAAAATGTGTCACTATTTTGGTGCAGACATGAAAGAGCGAGGTTTTGGGTACATATTGAACATGTCATCCATGTCGGCATGGATGACAATGCCAGGTATAAGCGTTTACAATGCATCCAAAGCCTATATATTAAATTTCTCACGTTCCCTTTGGTATGAGATGAAACCTCACGGAGTAGGCGTTACAGCTATCTGTCCGGGAGCTGTAGACACAGGTCTATATGGATTGAGCGACAAATGGAGAAAAATTGCGGTAGGCATAGGTATCTCCATGCGACCATCAGAATTAGCGAAAAAAGCGTTGAAAAAGATGTTCAAAAAGAAGAAACAATACATTCCAGGATGGATTAATCACTTCTTCATCTTCTTGGTTAAGCATTTACCAGATTGGGTTACATTCCTTATGATCAAGCGAATAGCCCAATTTCAAAAATAATACAAAAAAATAGAGTTATTTTTTCGGCTTAAAATTTTGAAGTTTCAAAAAATAACTCTAATTTTGCACTCGTTAAAAACAAAGCGATAAGCTAAATTTAACGAATGACTCAGTAGCTCAGCTGGTAGAGCAACAGACTCTTAATCTGTGGGTCCAGGGTTCGATCCCCTGCTGGGTCACGAAAGAACGAAGAACTTGCAGAGGCAAGGGAGTTTTTAAAGATTTGGAGAGATGGTAGAGTGGTCGATTACAGCGGTCTTGAAAACCGCCGTACCGAGAGGTACCGGGGGTTCGAATCCCTCTCTCTCCGCACAGAATCTAAAAAGAAACCCGTTGAGAAATCAACGGGTTTTGTGTTTTTTACATGTCTCTTTATATCATTACACAGTTATTTAACAACGGAAAGAATAGTGTTTATACTCTCTTCTATTGCTGTGGTCGTAGGAATTTCTTGATAAGCCAAGTCGGGCAATTCACGCAAATAGAGATATTGCAGGCTCTTTCCCCAAATTTCACAAAAATCTGTCAACAATGGAGAGTTAGCCATTGTCTTACCTTTCCATCCATCAGGCTTCTCGAACTCCTGCTGGTCATGATCAAACAACACCCTCAAATCCGTTTTGAACTCCTCACTTAACATATAAGCATGAACCTCTTCATCATGCAGAAGAAAATAAAGATCATAGAAATGACGAATTTTTGCAGACAGCTCAGTTATCGGATTGTTAGCAAGCGAACAACGAAGCAAGGATACCAATTTTTCTGTAAGAGTACGTCGCTTGTCGAGTACAGAAACCGAAAAGGGGTGCATCTGATATTCCTCTATCAAGTTTTCATTACCATTTTGGACTATGAAGTCAGTTAGGAAACAGCTCAACGTGCATTTCTGCGAGGGATACGGATTGGCAAAGGAGTTTATCTCCACCAATAGTTGACCAGCCTTTATCGCTCCCACCTGTTCAGTTTCGACGGCTCTCGGATAAGCATAAAATGCCTTATGGTAATGTGAACCTTTGCTGGTTACCCCAGGAATAACAATTTCTTTCAAACCATCGGTCATGTTCTTAGCAGTACATCGGATAAGATTCTTCAGTTGATTTCCACTCAATGTCCATGCATCTGCTATG
This sequence comes from Paludibacteraceae bacterium, assembly GCA_017430235.1. Lineage (GTDB taxonomy): Bacteria > Bacteroidota > Bacteroidia > Bacteroidales > Paludibacteraceae > UBA1181. Next base: position 4,441 of record JAFRNH010000058.1, read on the forward strand.
GCAATATCAATATCTTCAGAGAAGCGTGTCCCAATGCCATATGCCTTCGAAAGACTGGTTCCACCCTTGAACACCACTCTACTATCCACATCTCCTTCAGCCATCCGTTTCAACGAACGACATATCCAATAGTCCTTTTCGATAAAAACACTCTTGATGCCAAGACCGCCTTCACTCTTCGGTCGTGAAGCAGCATTAATAGCGTCAGCAAACAATTGTTTATTTTCATGCAACTTCATAGAATATTCCAGTTTTTCTTGTTAGGTAAAATTTGCTCAGAGATAGGCAATTTGTAATTGGTGGTGCCATTTAGGCCTTTCTTTAGGAGACCAGGATCAAGATTGTTTTGTTCCATAATAGCACCAAGAAGAGCTCTAACGTATGAAGTGTAGTTTTCCGCCAATTCTGTCAATTTTTTCTGCTCCACCTTGGAAAGAGTTCGAATAGTCTTGCCAAGTTGAATCACCACACTATCAGGGCTAGTTGCAGGTATCTCCTTAACAAACTTCAAAGCATCAAGTATTCTCAGAAGCGAAATATTCTCTTCGGTGATTGGATTGCGCTGTTGTAAAAAGGAGACGGCGCAATCCCCTCTAGTCAGAGGGTGACGATAGTGATTAGTGCCAATCAACAACGAAGAGGATATTTGCGTAGTCAATCCCATTAATGCAAATGCTCTATTGCCGGTAATATAACCAACCAACTTGCCATTTTTCTCCAAAAAATCCTTTGTGATTTCTTCTGGTGCAGGTTTTAATGTTCCGAAGATGGTCTTCCGTGGCTTGTAGTACTTTCCTTTGGATAACCTTTGCAGTGTACCTTGGTCAACAAGCCTATTGAGAGCCTTAACGAGTGCACCCTGATATTGCATATCCACATCGAAATCACCAATGGTGAGAATCACGCCATCAGGAGTATCACTTATCTTCTTCTTTATCTTGTCACCTATTATCATATTATTGCCGTATTTAATACCATGCAAAGGTAATAAAATATCTTGTTATTTGCGTAAAAAACAAGACAAATCTTAATCAACCTAGCGGATTTAAATGTTTGTGCTTAGCTTTTATTTCAATGGGTTCTGTGGTTTATATATACAAATCACATGAATAATCAGTGCTTCCATCCACTAACTTCTCGACTATTATCTTGGGCGAATTTATACATACCCGTTTCGTGGGCAATTCTACCCATCACGATCCATTTATTAATTCCTTTTTCTTCTGCCCATTCGCTGTAATGCTTTTGTATCAGTCTGGATGAAATCATCACATTAGGTCTTGTTCGCCATATGAAATCCGGGACCAACTGTAAAGATGCATATTTATTTGCTTCGTCCTCTATTTTATTACTTTCCAAGAGATTCACAAAAGAACGTTGGGTATCTGATAAATGAAGTTTCAAATGAGCCAACTCATGGAAAACAGCAAATGCAAGATTGTCAATTCTATTATACCTCATAGTAACAACAATAGAAGGAATACCATCGTTATCCATAAAAGAATAACCATCTATACTAGCATGAGGAATTTTTTCAACAACACAAAATCTAACACCATTCTCTGCCAATATGTCTTTTGTCGAGGACAACACATCACCAGAATTTTGATTGAAAACATCTAATAAAGCCGCATAATACGAATCGTCATCGCGTTTGAAAGATGCAGTAGTATGCTGCTGCTTTGCTACATATCTCGCCAGAATGACCCAAGTAAGGATAGCTCTCTCATCAGTACCAGTTTTTTCCGATTTATGAAATTTTCCCTGCTCATAAAAGAGGTCTGCTGGTTTAGGAAGACCTAAATCATTTTGAAGTACATCAACCATCTCAACAAATGTCATAGATGTAGTATTCTTAACTTTTCTAACAAGGAGCTTCACATCGATTTTTTGTTCGTATTTTTGAATCAGAAGTTGGGCTCTTTGTTCTTCGATACTTTTCTCTTCTGCCACTTTGCAATCATATTCGTAATCGGCTTGAAGGTGAAGCCAAATCTTTGCAGAAATTCCTAATTCAGACTCCAACTTGTCTGCAACTTCACTACTAATGGACCTTTTCCCCTTCAACAATTCAGAAAAATGAGAGGGACGCATCCCTATTTTTTCAGAAAAATCCTTTTGCTTTATTGCACGAGCCTCCAATTCTTCTTTTAAAGTAACGCCTGGAGCAACCGGCATAAATGGAGTTAACCTTTCATTTTTTGTTCCCATAATGATCTTCGTTTACTTCCTCTAAAACAATTCTTATACCATTATCATACTCTACAAAGATAAGTCGTTCGACCCGCCCATTCATTATTCTAACGGAACTCTTCCCCACATACTTAAGCTTCTCATAATGCAATCGACTGAACAATTTCAAATCGTTTGTAGAATCCACATCACATAAGATGTTATACGCAGAGATCAAGCAACACATAAACTTCTTATCCTTAGAAAGTTTCTTGTACTTGTTGTTGGTACCTTTCTCTATCAACTCTTTCAAGTCTTCGTCGTCAAAATCAATCTTCATACCATGTTGCAAAATTACAAATAGTTCCCATTTTCTGGTAATAAAAAACCATAAAAAAAAAAGCAGGAAAATATTTAGATTTATATCATTCGTATTTTATCTAACAAAAAGTGCAGGCTTATTCTTTTATGTTATTTGAATCAACCAAGCAGATTTATAAAATTACACTAACAAGTTCCGAAAAGTGTACAAAAACTACACAAATCGGAAGTTATCAGTGTAAAATTACATTTTTTAATTGAATTAACAACAATTTTTTTGTTGCTTTTTTTTAATGCAAAAGAATAAGAATAAACGAGGTAATTCACTTCTCATTCCTTCCCCGAAAGAATTTTCCAGAAGCTTACAGGCAAATAAACATTTTCAAGCGATGTTGCTTCTTTGAACATCGGTGCAATCTGCTGTGGTGTATATCCTGCAATGCCACATCCTATAGGGGTCACCCAAAACTTCAATTCCGGATGCTTCTTCGCACATTCAATGAATCGCTCCACCGCAGCTCGCGTACTCTCCTCTCCTTCCATCGTCGGCAAGGCATAAGATTGTCCCTGAAGTCCTTCTCCATTTCCCCACTCTGCACCAAACTTATCATACGCCACTCGTGCAGCACCTCCAAGGTGCATTCCCTGTGCATTACTTCCGAAAACGAATATCTCGTTCTTTTCCAATACTTTCACCATAGAGGGTGTCACTCGTACAGACAGAGAACCATTCTCCCCTTCTGTCATCCATTTCTTATCTTCTTCTGTGTAAACGTTTTGTTGCATTTGTGTTATGTTTAAAAATTATCACTATCCTTCAACTCTCATCTTGTCCCTTCGCCACAAATTCTATGAGCCTTTTTCTTATTCATATTCCTGCGAATCTGTTGCAACTTCTCCATCGTACTGTATTTGGGCTGGGAGAAGAGATTCTTTATCTCAGAGGTATAACCCAATGCCATGGACAGACTGATAAGGTTCTTCAACGAGATAAGCCCTTTCTGCTCGAAACGCACAATGTTACTGACCGCCACCTCAGACTTTTCCGCCACTTGGTCGCGCGTTAGGTTCTTCTCTATGCGTCGCTTACGAAAATCAGATGCAATAGTCTCCGCAATATCATCGGCATTGTCGAGCGTATAGCCTTCGAGAAGTGATAATATATTATTATTTTCCATCATCCGAAAGGGTTTATTGATAATATTTTATCAGTTTTAAATTTAGCACATTCCACTATAACGACCAAACAATACAACGAAATTTTAATTGTTTCTACATTGCACATCATCGTTTATCTCATATCATTTCACCCTAAATCTTTTTTTGTGTATCTCATTATTTATTCATAATTTTGCTAATGAAAACAGTAGGAGCATGGAATCCGAGGTTCCCACTTCGGATTTTTTTATTTGAACGACCTAAGGAAAGATGCCGGAGTGGTCGATCGGGCCGCACTCGAAATGCGGTGAACGGGTAACTGTTCCCAGGGTTCGAATCCCTGTCTTTCCGCAAAATTTAAAATCAAGGGCAAAGGCATATCAACCGGTTTTAAGCAAGAATTTATAGAACCCACCCTAAAAGAAGGCAACATGAATACAGATAAAATTAAAGAAATAAAGAATCTGAGCAAGACAAGACCAGCAAGTCTGATTAATCGATTCTCCCAATCAATCTTAAAAATGATTCTTCTCTCTTTGGGATTCTCCTGCACAACAAGTTGCGGTGACTTATATGGCACACCTTATGCCGACTTCGAGATGAAAGGGAAAGTCACAAATGAAAAAGGTGAAAGTTTGTCTGATGTTGAAATCAACAGTGTAAGTATAGAATCAGACTCTATAAGATACCAAAGAACCGTGGCCATCACAAACACAAGAGGTATGTATACTGTTTCAGAAGACTTATATAGTCTTCAATGGAGTGAAGGCGGCTATCCTTTCCGTTTCATTGGTGACACTACACTATATGAACCGTTCGACACCACAATCCGTCGTGACCAGCTGCATTTCAAAGGTGCTGATGATTGGTATGAAGGCAAAGCTTCTATCGTAGTGAATGTGACACTGAAAGAAAAAGAGAAAAAAGAATAACAATTTATAGAACTCACCGCAGCACAATCCTGCCAGACTATTTGGGCAAACAACGAAAAATAAGTAACTTTGCAAATTGTAGATACATAAATACAAGAGCAGTTTTATGCAATTCGAATTACAATACGTAGATCCCAAAAGCAACGCACGTGCCGGTCGAATAACGACAGACCATGGCGTTATCGAAACGCCCATCTTCATGCCCGTCGGCACCGCAGGAACCGTAAAAGCTGTTCATCAGAGAGAAATCAAAGATGACATCCACGCTCAAATCATATTGGGCAACACCTATCATCTTTACCTCCGTCCCGGACTCAACATCTTAGAGAAAGCAGGCGGTCTGCACAAATTCAATGGGTGGGACAAACCCATTTTGACAGACAGTGGAGGTTTTCAAGTCTTCTCTCTTTCCGACAATAGAAAACTTACAGAAGAGGGTTGCACCTTCCGTTCTCATATCGATGGTTCAAAACACATCTTCACCCCAGAAAACGTGGTGGATACCCAACGCATCATCGGTGCAGATATTATCATGGCACTCGACGAGTGTACGCCAGGAACCGCAGATTACACCTATGCCAAACGTTCGCTCGAACGTACGCAACGCTGGTTGGATCGTGGACTAAAGCACTTTGATGAAACCGAACCTAAATACGGCTATAGTCAAACCTTCTTCCCTATTGTTCAAGGATGTACCTTCAAAGACCTTCGTTTAAAGGCTGCAGAATATGTTGCCAGCAAAAACAGAGAGGGCAATGCCATCGGTGGATTGGCTGTAGGTGAACCTACCGACGTCATGTACGAAATGATTGAAACGGTCAACACTATATTGCCGAAAGATAAACCTCGCTACCTCATGGGTGTAGGAACGCCCAACAACCTTTTGGAAGCCATCGAACGAGGCGTCGATATGTTCGATTGCGTAATGCCAACCCGTAACGGACGAAACGGATTATTGTTCACCCAAAACGGTACCATGAACATGCGAAACAAGAAATGGGAGGACGACTTCTCCCCTCTTGATCCTTTCGGCACCTCCTTCGTCGATTCTTTCTATACAAAAGCTTACGTTCGTCACCTCTTCGTGGCAGATGAGATACTAGCACTTCAAATAGCATCCATCCACAATTTGGCATTCTATTTGTGGCTCGTCAAAGAGGCCCGCAACCAAATTATAGCAGGCACCTTCTCAACCTGGAAAGATAGCATGGTAAAGAAATTAAATGTCAGATTATAACAGATAAATTATGCTTAAAAAATTAGACATTTATATCATACGGAAATTCTTAGGAACCTTTTTCCTATCCATTGTCCTAATTATCAGTATCGCTGTTGTATTTGACATCACCGAAAAGATTGATGACTTTATGGAAAACAATGCGCCATTAAAAGCCATTATCTTTGATTATTACGTTAATTTCATTCCTTACTACGCCAACCTGTTTAGTCCTGTGTTCATCTTCCTTTCTGTTATTTTCGTCACCTCCAAGTTAGCCGACAATTCAGAAATTATCGCCATGTTCTCATCCGGCATCAGTTTTCATAGGCTGATGAGACCCTATATGATTTCCGCTGGTGTCATTGCCCTATTAACCTTTTATCTAAGTAGCTACGTCATTCCTCCTGCCAACAAGGAGAGAATTGATTTTCAGGAAGTTTATGTAAAGAAAAAGAAGAAAGACCAGGCCATTAAGATTCGTTTATGGGTGACCGATACAGAAGTCCTCTCCATCGACTACTACGACAAAAGGGGTCAAAGTGGACGACGAGCATCCATTGACGAATTCAACGGGAAAACTTTGAAATCAAGGATCATCGCCCACGACATAGAATGGATGGGAGAAGACAACTGGCGACTACTCGATTATACAAAAAGAGAATTCGACGGACTTTACGAGCACCTAACTAGAGGCGACACGATGACGCTGAAACTGAACCTCATTCCAGACGACTTCTTTGTCTTTGCAGGCATGCAGGAACAGATGTCTACTCCGGAACTGACAACATACATCGAAAGACAGAAATCAAGAGGTATCGGCAACATCAAAGATTTTGAAATTGAATATGCCAGAAGGTTCTCTTTTCCTTTTGCCGCATTCATTCTAACCATCATTGGAGTCTCACTCTCTTCGAAAAAAATAAAGGGAGGTATGGGTATAAACTTAGGTATCGGTATTGCACTGAGTCTGATCTATATCCTATTCTTCTCCATATCCTCCACATTCGCAGTAAATGGCAATTTTTCTCCAACAATGGCCGTTTGGTTACCTAACATAATTTTCGGACTTATTGCCATTGGTCTATACATAAAAGCACCTAAATAAAACAAAATGATTATAATCATCAGGAATGGTAAGCAATTCGGTCCTTATGACGAGGATACGATCAAGCAATATATAGAAGATGGCAAAATACTAAAATGCGACAAATGCATTGATTGTACAGACTTAGACAATGTCATCACAGTCAAACAATATCTGAAAGATAACGGCATCTCCGTGAAAGTCAAGTCTGCAGGATCCATCGTCAACCAATTGAAAGCAATCGGTCGTGACATCATTATTCCGCATGAATTCTTCAAAAAGGAGATTCTATTAAGCGACAAAAAATTCATCTTATTGGCTGCGATAGGACTACTGCCATCCGTTATTGGATTCTTCATTCAAAGCGAATGGTTGATGTTTTATTTTGTCTCCCTATATTTCTCTATCATTTGGAGCATCTTTTTCTATAATTTCTTTAAGACATCACAAGTGTCGTGGAAGACGGCCACCACCATCTTTTTCATGACACAAATCTTCATCTTCCTGCTATGGGACTTAACAGGATTGGTGAAATTAAATCCTTTTTATAATATTGGAGAGCAAGGAGGACTCTTTTCTCGACTAATTTTCTTTATTATGGGAGTTGGATTCACCGAGGAATTTGTCAAAGCTATTCCCCTTTTCATATTAATAGCGAGGGCGAAAGAACCTATGATACCACGCACATTAGTCTTTTACGGACTCATTTCAGGATTAGCATTTGGTGTAGAGGAAGGTGTTCAATATCAGATAAGTGTGAATAATCAATTGGAATACCAATATTCATTTTTTGCCAATATAGCCAGACTCACCTACCTTCCATTCATCCACGCCGTATTCACAGGTATAGCAGGTTATTATATCGCCTTTGGTAACCTCTACCCTAAATTCAAAAAATCGCTTTACGTGATGGCTATTGCCGTACCCATGATCCTTCATGGTCTGTACGACACATTCAATCGAAGCACATTTATCTCCATTATCTTCCTAATTATCCCAGTGGCTCTGCTTATGATCTATTTAAGACGTACATCCGACTTGAAAGCAAAATTAAGATAACAAATTGTACTTATATAACACAATGAGCCCCGAAAGTTGGAATAACCTTCGGGGCTCGTTATTATTGAAAATTCTCTTGTTTTATTTACATTATGCCATCAATTTAAAATATTAAATAAAATTTCATGAAAAATCATTGCAATAAGTTACCAAACAATTTATATTTGTCTAAAAAACAAATATAAATTAAATACTTTATGGAACATTCAATCTCTATTATCAAGCATCAACAAGATCTTGATACCGAAAATCATGTACAAGTAATTCATCACATTACTGACTTTCCAATTAACGAAAAGGCTCCAGTTGAATTTGACGATACCAAGCATGTATTTGATAAAAACAAATTTTATTTTATAGAATACCCAGTTGCAGAAGCATTATACGAAGGTGATCCTTTGGCACGTGCCAGAATAAAATTTGGCAAAGTAATGTATAATGGAGAACCTAAGGAAGGTGGATTATTTCTCTGGTGTAATTGTAGCTCAATAAGTTCAATCAAACGAAGTCTAAGAAGAGTCAAAAAAGGGAAACGCGATTATCAAGAATTTGAAGCATATTATTACCGTCCTAAAGCTATACAAACAAAAGAGCTCAACCCTGCCTTTATGAGATTCATTGGTGCAGAAGATCTAGGGTACCTCTTTTTTAATATGAGAGAAAACATCAAAGAATACTATTCTGCGCTAAGTTATGTCAAAAGACACTTCACACTTGTTGGAAAGTGCAAAATCAATGTTCCAATATACAAAAAAGTTAAGGACAAAGAGGTGTTTTTTTGGAATCAGAACTGTCTTATGAAACCAGAAGAATACTATGGCGCAGATTTTGACAGTAAACTGGGAACATCAAATCCTAAGAATCAAAAGCTTTGTACCCGTCATAGTAAATACCCTAACCTATACGATAGTTTTTCTTTACAAGAAATATATCCAACCACCGATAGTTTTGAAACAACCAGTCCCGAAGAAGCTGCTGAAAAAATAGCAAAAGCACTTATGGTAATGCCAAGAGGACATCGAAGTGTTTCTGTCGAAGGTAGTGCATTTGAGCTATTGATGGGTGGTCCCATCCAAGTAGCAGACCAATTAGACTGTAAAAAGGAAGTAGTCAAACAGAAAAAAGATGAAAGTGATGAAGAATTTCAAAGGAGAAAAGACAAAGCTGAAGCTGAATATCATGACAAACAGATCCTAATCAAGAAAGAAAAGAATTACCTTTATTCAATGGTATATTTTGATGATAATCAACAAAAGGGATTGTGCGGAGATGGATATATATTTTACGATGCCCCTATACACTATGACAACCCCAAAATCAAGGATGTCGACGATGAGATAAAGAAGGATTATTGTGAACAGTTCCGTAAAATTTATACAAACAAATATGTAAGAAGCGAGGAAAAGCCAGAAGGTCCAATTTCCGGTTGCGAGGCTTTACAGAATTTGTTGGATAAGGTGTTTGATGCACTCAAGAAGAGATATCATATCAATGTCGATTATATCTTCTGTGACTTTGAGGGAATGCGAAACACAGCCAATGAGATTAGATTAGCTGGGCGAGGCTACTATATAGACGGAGGCGATAAGCCATCGGATAATTTGATAGAATCCACAAGAGACCAGGTTTGGGAAAGCATCTGGGAAGCGCTAAAAGACAGACAAGGGAAAGAAACCGAAGAGTATCGAAATATTTACGAGAAACTTGAACAGAGAGGATATGCGTTTACAGATAAAGGGAAAGCACTAATGCTAAACGATGTCAAAGCGAGTCTGTTTACAAACAAATATGGGAAAAGCAGTAATGGTTATAATCTGTCTAGTACTTACGCACAAAGGCGCAACATCAATATATGGGATTGTGTGATGATGGAATATTATGCAGGGTTACTTGATAAATATCTTGTCGGTCCAATTCGCAAGTATTCCCCAAATGCCATTCGTTCCCTACATGCAATCAACAACCAAGCGGGGTATATCAATCATCACCAGAACGGTAGCGAGTTTGAAACATACTTAGGAGGTAGTGTCATGCTACCAACTGGCATGCGTTCCAATCCTTCTTTGTACACGTTAAAAAAAGATGCCTTCGAAAAAGATTCGATGGATAACTGGAAGACCTATATTCCTGAAATAACACCATTCGCCCGATTGAAATTCGATATCAACAACGTTCGCGCCGCCATGCTTTCGAACCCTAACGAAGGAACACATCCTTTTATGTCAACACAATACAAATGGAACAATTATGTGATAAATAGACCAGATGACAAAGGTAAAAAGAAAGAAAATCGATTTGTTCCAACAAGTGAACAATTGAATGAAGTGAGCTACAATGCTTGTTTCCAAAGAGAGATGCTGATTCACTCTTGGATGTGTAAACCTGAAATTATGTATGCCTACATAAGCTATAACGATGACACGAAACATTGCGGATATTTGCTAAAAACCACATCCAATACTAATCCTGCAACCTACGAACCTGTCAGCAAACAGGACTACCTCAAAGAGGTTTTCGATGATATTCAAAAAACAATTAACGAGTTAAACTGCATTCTGAATCCTTGCAAGAAGACGAAGTCGCTTATTCAGGATATTATTCCAGAGAACAGTCCATTCATTCTATCCGGATGGCAAATCGGCAAGTATCAAGTATATCGTATAACCTTAGAGAAATATGATGATCCAAAAGCTTTTATGAATGTACGATATTTGCGCAAATCGGGCAAAGGAATATTCAGTGCCAGATTTTCAAGGCTACGCAAAAAGATAGCATTGAAGAGGGAGATACTTGCCAGTGTTGAAGGGAAAACGGTGGTATTTCCGAATGCCTATATTTTGAAACCAGAGAAAGGACCTGGCCGCTGGATTGTGATGAAAGGAAGTAACCGTCCGTATGTTCTAACGGAGCAAAATTACTACGAGAACAACCCGTCGTTGGATATGCAAGGCTGTCAACTACCCGTCTTTGAGAGTAATAGTTATAAGGTACGTGTGCTTGACAACACGAGTGTGTTTGGAGAGATTGCGCGCAATCAAAAATGGGAAGCGACAATTAAATTAGGAGAGACATTTAACAGTAAAACAGAGATTTTTGAAGAAGCTCTTGGCGATTTGTACAAACAATACAATGCTGGACAAGAATATGTATTTACCAAGTTGATTGACTTAAATGCATTTTATGCAAATGGAGCGGATGTTGATAGACCCAAAAAGACAACATTGACAATTGCCGATGATTCGTGTGATGTCAAACGAGTTAAAGCGATTATTCAAGGGGCGAATGTACAGATTGACCTCTATCGAGAAAGTGATGGTGTGAATATCGGTCGCGTAAAGAACTGTATGGAAACAGAAGCCAACGACAAGATAATACTCAAGGTCTCATGGTTGAATGCAACGAATCAGGATATCCAATATATGTTGCACTACAACTATGGTGGTTCGTTCAAAATGCTCTATAAGAAGAAGATCTTAGCACGCTCGGGCGACGAAGGTTATGTGTTGATTCCGTTGAAACCAACAGCGGGAGCGAAATCAATTAACGCATCCATCTTGCAAGATGGAGTTGTTAAAGATTCCCGGGTTGCAGAAATTGGGTAATTGATAAAGCAAATTTCACCCACATAACACAACAAGCCCCGAAAGTTGGAAAAACCTTCGGGGCTCATTATTATTGATAGACCCTCAACTATATTTTTTTGGGGGGGGGCATTTCTTTATTCACATACAAATCCCTTTGGAGATCCGTTGACACCGTATGTGTTCAAGTCTGAGCAGTCAGAAACTGACATCTCTTCGTAATCGTAGCTATAACTAGGCACTTCGTTACCCTCTTCATCGTAATAAGTACAATGACAGTCGTTTTTCGTGCATGAGAATAATCCCAATGAAAGTGCGACAGTTCCAAGTGCTATAAGAATTTTCTTCATCGTTTTATTCAATAAAATTACGCCTACTCTTTTACACGGTTTTCAGCAACCCCAAAGTTTTTCAAATACAACGAGTGCAAATGTAATAAAATTATCGAATCTTCGCACCCAATTTTTCTTCGAAATTTTTAATCAGTCTATTCATTATACCATCAATCTGCGTATCCGTAAGCGTTTTAGCCATATCTTGCAAGATGAAGGTTACTGCATAAGACTTCTTTCCAGATGGCAAGTTTTTACCCTCATAGACATCAAACAAATACATATCTTTCAACAACTTGCGTTCTGTCTCATTTGCTATCTTAGCCACATCCGCAAATGTAGTGTTCGTATCCAGCAACAACGCCAAATCACGCTTAACCTCTGGGAACTTAGATATATCCGAATAAGACACCTTATGTTTCTTCAACTCAGACAATATATTGTTCCATTCCAAATCAGCGAAATATACATCCGTATCAATATCAAACTTCTTCGTCACCTTTTTAGAAACAACACCCAACGTTGCCAACAACTTACCTGCAGGGGTCAACATCGTCAGACCGTCCGACAACAAATCGTCTGAATATTCACCAATTACCAAACCTTTCTTCTCCACACCCAAACGAGCAAATATATTATCCACATAAGCAGACAACTGATAGAAGGATGTCTTATCCTGTTTCTGCACCCAACTTGCAAGCGTCTTGTTACCTGCTAACCAAATGCCCAAATGGAAATCCTCAGAATAAGGTTTCAACGGTTGCTCAATAGTTGATTCCTTTGACGGATTCTTATGATAGCAATTACCAAACTCATAGAACTTCACATCGCCATTTTTACGATTGATATTGTAAGAAATACTCTCCAATCCACCGAACAACAAAGTCTGACGCATACAACCCAAATCAGCACTCAACGGATTCATCACATTAATGGTCGTATCAGCTGTATATTTCTCTCCATCTGCATAATAGGAAAGTTTTGTCAGTGAGTTATTCAATATCTCATGGAATCCACAACCACTCAACTGATCAGAGATCATGTTTTGAAGTTTCAATGAGTTAGGTTTTGGAGAATATGCAATAGACGAATGAAGAGTCGTTCCCTCCTCTACATTATCATATCCGTAGATACGAAGGATATCCTCAATCACATCCACATCACGCTGTACATCCACACGATAAGTAGGTACAGCCAACTGCATGGTGGTCTCTGTCTCATTCTTTATCTCAATTTCCAATCCTTTCAGTATGGTTTTCACATCCTGCTTAGAAATTTCCTGTCCTACCAACGAATTGATCTTCTCAAACGTCAAGTTAACTGGATATGGAGCTACAGGAACAGGATAGTTGTCAAATACCTCAGAAGAGATGGTTCCACCTGCCAATTCCTTAACAAGTAAGGCAGCCAATTTCAATATATATAATGTATTATTTGGATCGCAACCTCTCTCATAACGGAAAGAAGCATCCGTATTCAAGCCATGACGACGAGCTGTTTTTCTAACAGAAACAGGATTAAAGTATGCACTTTCTATAAAGATGTTCTTTGTCTGTTCTGTGACACCAGAATGCAAACCTCCGAACACTCCAGCGATACAAGCGCCACCCTTTTCATCGCAAATCATCAAATCATCAGCACTCAATTTCCTTTCAACGCCATCCAATGTTACGAATTTAGTGCCTTCTGCCAAATTCTTCACGATGATGTGTCTGCCATCCATCTTATCCACATCAAAAGCATGCAATGGTTGTCCCATGGCATGAAGCATGAAGTTCGTCACATCCACCACATTATTAATAGGGCGAACACCGATTGTCTTCAACAACTTTTGCATCCATTCTGGCGATTCCTTGATTGTGACACCTGCCACAACAACACCAGAGTAACGAGGACAAGCCTTTTCATTTTCAACAGTGACCTTTACAGGATAATTATTGTTCTCCACCTTGAAAGCAGAGACATCTGGCAATGTCAATTTGTACTTGTTATTATGTAAAGCGAAATAAGCAGCCAAATCTCTTGCCACACCATAATGAGATGCCGCATCGATACGATTTGGAGTGATATCCACCTCAATCACATAATCTTTCTCAATCTGATAATAATCCTTAGCTAAGGTACCCACCTTACAATCAGCAGGTAATTCGATGATTCCTTCATGACTTGTACCGATTCCAATTTCGTCCTCAGCGCAAAGCATACCGAATGACTCTACGCCACGCAATTTAGAACGCTTAATCGTAAAGGTCTGATCTCCATCATACAATTTTGTACCAATCGTAGCAACGATGGTTTTTAACCCAGCACGGCAATTAGCAGCTCCACAAACAATCTGAAGAGGATCACCTGAACCCACATTAACAATTGCAACATGTAAATGGTCTGAATCCGGATGATTCTCGCATTGCAAAACTTCACCAACTACCAAGCCTTCCAAGCCACCTTTTATTGATTCAACCTCTTCCACACCATCTACCTCAAGACCTATGGAAGTTAAAATCTTTGATACTTCTTCTGGTTCTATATCAAGGTTTAAGTACCTTTTCAACCAATTGTATGATATATTCATCTTTATTAAATTAATTATCTTCTTCTAACAGAAAGTCCCGATGTAACTTTCAACGTACAAAAATAAAAAAAATATAGGAGCAAAAGAAAAAAATAGGCTAACTTTGTCCATCAAAGAAGAAAATTGAATGGAGAATAGCAACAAAAACAAACCAACCGCACGACAAATCCTTACGGACTTAATCGAGAAGAAGAAACTCCGCAAGACACCCGAACGATTTGCCATATTGGAGGAGATCTATCAAATCGATGGTCATTTCACCATTGATTCACTCTATTCTCTGTTAAATGACAAGAATTACCACGTCAGTCGTGCCACCCTTTATAATACGGTGGAATTATTACTCGAATGTAATTTGGTCTTAAAACATCATTTTGGCAAAGAGACTGCCGAATATGAAAAATGTTACAACTGTAAAGTGCATCATCACCTTGTATGCACCAATTGTGGCGAGATACGTGAATTTACAGATGTAAACATCAGACGTAACATTCAAACAAAGCATTATAAAAAATTCGACATGACCCACTACTCTCTCGTAATCTATGGCCTTTGTGAAAAATGTAAAGAAGTTCAATCAAATACACATATAAAAACAAAGGGAGAAAACTAACTCTCTCCCTCTGTAACTAAAACACAACCTATTTTATTTCAAACTCATCCAATTTCACCATTCCTTTTACATTATCCAATACTATCATCTTTTCTTCACAAGTTTGGTTTTTCCTTCCATAATTTCTAAACACAGAAACCTTTACAATAACTGGTTGCAACTGTTTTTGCGACGTTGTACCATAATAATGAATATTCACCGAATAGGTTCCCTTTATCGCCTTTTTCAAAAGAAACTCTTCCGGGCCATATCCTCGTGTGAAATCTTCAGAAATAGAACCTCCTATATATGTCTTTTTATGATTATAGCCACACGATTCTTTATTAGGATCAGTTACCCATAAATCTATATCACAATTATCCGTATTCCATGATATTACAACACGCAAATCATATCCAAAATATTTATCTTCAACATGTTTCCCTTTCAATGCTTCAGAATGTAATGCCACCAATTCATTCATCTCATGTTGAACAATATAATTAATACCATTAAATCGATCCCACTTTCCTGACACTACCTTTTCAAACATTTCATACGCCTTTACATAATTTCCACATGCTCGGTATGCAAAAGCTAAGTCTCGATATGTTTGCGGTTCTTCATTTCTCACCTTCTCCACATCTTTATACGTTTCTAACGCTAAACTGTTTTCTCCATACTCCATCAATTTTCCTCCCAAGGTTCGTAGTATTTCTGGCTCTTCCATTTTCAGCTCTGCCAAATTTGAAATGATACGAACTGCTAAACTATTCAGTCCTTCAGAATAGAAATAATCTGCCACATCTATATAAAAAAGGATATTATCAGCATCTAATTCTCTCAACTTCAAATACTTGTCATACATCGCACTTTTTGGCACACGTTTTAATTCTGACAAATAAGAAGGAATGGTAGTTCGTGCCTTTCTGAAACTTTCCGAAGGTAAATTATTGCGAACTATTTGAGGCGTTTGACGTTTCCTTCTCTCCATTTTTGTTGAATTATTACGACGAACCGATGTTGAATCATTACGATGAACCAATATTGAATCATTACAAATTGTCATAGCATCTGACAATTTAAAAAGAACTGGTAATCTAAAACAAGAACGCACCTTTCTTCCATTTTGCTCTGCAGGAATCCACTTAGGCATTGATGACACAACACGAATTGCTTCATCATCTAATAGAGAATCAACACCACGTTCTATTTGGACATTTGATATGGTACTATCTGTATTAACAACAAAACTAACAATAACTCTACCTTGCAGACCTAAATTCGCTGCTTGTTCTGGATAACAAAGATTACTCCTTAAATATTCCATTAGTGCATTCAGGCCACCTTGAAATTCAGCTTTTTTTTCGACTCTTGTATAGATTTCTTCCTCATCATTTTCTGCATCATCTGTTTCTACTGAATAAGCCTCACTTTCAATAGCTTGATCTTCAACAGCACTCAACATCAACGGTTGTTCAACTCTATAGTCGCTACGAGCATCTACCTGTGATAATTCCGCGTCTACCGACATCGCCGTCCAACGTTCTTCCTCAACAATATGCATTGAGTTATCCGCAGGCTCAACTCTACTCTTTTTTCCTTTCCTTATACGATCATACTCTTCCCTTAATTCTACAGGCGGTTCTATTTCATATTGAATATAATCCCATACAGTCTCCAACACAATAAGTGACGTATAATCACTCACCAAACCATATTTCATACACAACTCTTTTATCTCATCTTTATTCTCTTTCGAATTTTGTTCTAATTCAGACACTTTTTTCTGCGCCCATATACGTTTTACATTAGCACCTAAATTATCCGACAGTGATGAAATAGTATACTCTAACGTCTTCTCCACCTTGTCACCATAACCTAAATTCAATTTCAACACAGCAGTCTTAGCAGACATGCATCCTACAATTGACAAATTTTCATTCACTTCAACCCCAGTCTTAGGATAAACATCCTTCATTTCCGATTGATTATAAGAGACACTGATTAAACGAATATACTGATGAGTCAAATGATTCAAGGCTTCTTTTTGCGACATCTCATTCAAATTAATATAAGATCCTCCTTTCGTAGTTAGATGGGATAAAAACGAATAATCAGAACGCATACTAGAATTTATTGCATACAAAGGCACTTCCGGTTGTGTGGGATTTTTTAATCCGAAATTAGACACACCATCAGAGAACAATAATATTTCATCCACATCATACTTCGCAAAATTTAATGCACCAAACTGTGTTCCTCCATCAAAAGGCTGTGTACTCATATTTTGTTTAATATCATTATATGTGGCATTAGGAATTATTTTATCCAAATACACTCTATCACTAAATGTAACCAAACGAACGTTCACTTTTCCTAAATAAGACAGATAATCCTTTAGCAAAGCATACTCTTTTTCTATATTTCTATTTTTTGCAGAAGAAGAAACATCAAAAACAACCGCTATCGATTTTGGTTTCACCTTATCCTTTTTTTCCTTAATATTAGGTGAAAGATAGAAAAAAGTATTCGTTCCCTCATCTTCTGTAACCAGATCTTGTTTATTTGAGACAGGGACCTGAACACGTACGAAATCATTCAATTTCACATTCTCCGCAGAAAATGAGATTCTTGTACCTTCCGAATAAGAGGAAGAAGAAAGATTCAGCAAAGATGTCTGTATTTTAGGAGTTGACGAAGGGTTCACAAAAGTCACATCCAAACTGAATTTATCCAATTGATGTTCAGAAAAGAGTGGTAAATTATACAACTCTACACCATCAGAAGATTTAATTTCCTGTTCATATCCAATAATAACATGACGAGGCGAACCTTTTCGTAATGGATAGATTCGTGTTTTAAAATTATTACCTTTTGTTTTCTCAACCAATCCTGGATCCACACCATTCCGAACAATTCTTTCGAACGTACGACGAGCTTTACTTTTATCAACAACAACACCCTCTCTCATTTTTCCATTCACATCCAACGCATAACGAGAAACCGTTTGCCCATCTCCTAATGGAAATTCAAGTTCGCCTTCCATCACACGCTCACAACTATTTTCAAAAATCATATCAAATGTTGTAACTGCAATTTTCCCACGCACTTCAACATTAACAGACAAACTGGTCATTCTAATACAATCCGCTTCCTTCACGTCAGATTTCTTGGCAGAAAGACGAGGAAACATAGAAATTCTATCATTTTCAAAAGAATCAACAGGAACTGTTTCAATCTGAATCGAATCTTTTACAACCGTAGTATGTGACGAAAAATGAGAATCATCAGTAATATTATTTCTAGATGATGCATCATTTGTCCTCATGCAACCTACTAATAAAGTGACACAAAAACAACCCGTTATTGTTGCCATTAAAAATTTTAATTTACTCATATCTTCTCATTTTTTAGCTAATTATAAAATATTCACAGAACTTTATTTGAGAATTTTCAATCTTCAAAAAACATATAGAAGTTCCATTATTTTATAGAAAAACGCACGGACATAAAAAAAAATACATTTTTCAAAAAAATTTGTTATAAAATCTTAATTAGAACAAAAAAAACATATATTTGCATTCGGCTTACTTTATAACTGTTCTTTATGGCGATGAAAAACACGTAAGTCTATCACACGAAAAAGAAAAAACATAAATAAATAATTAATACCATTAAACAATAGCTAATATGGCAAAAGTAGTTGGTGAAGTCATACAGGTCATCGGACCTGTTGTTGACGTAAGTTTCCCTGACATACAAGAATCGCTACCGCAGATTCATGATGCGCTAGAGATTGAGCGTGAAGGGCAAAGTAATCTAATCATCGAATGTCAGCAGCACATCGGAGAGAATTCGATTCGAACGATTGCGATGGATTCCACAGATGGTTTGAAAAGAGGAATGAAAGTGGAGGCTTTAGGACGAGCAATTGCAGTACCTAGAGGAGAACAAATCAAGGGAAGAATGTTGAACGTCGTAGGAGAGCCTATTGATGGAATGAAAGCATTCGACAGAGCAGATGTATCTCCAATCCACAGACAAGCTCCTAAGTTTGACGAACTCGCAACATCCAAAGAGATTTTGTTCACAGGTATCAAGGTCATCGACCTTTTGGTTCCATACCTAAAAGGAGGTAAGATTGGATTGTTCGGTGGAGCCGGAGTAGGAAAAACCGTGTTGATTATGGAGTTGATCAACAACATCGCCAAAGGATACAACGGATATTCCGTATTTGCCGGTGTAGGTGAGCGTACTCGTGAGGGTAACGACTTGCTTCGAGAAATGATTGAATCAAACATCGTACGTTATGGAGATGCCTTCAAAGAGGCAATGGAAAAAGGTGATTGGGATTTGAGCAAGATCGATTACAACGAGTTGGCTAAATCTCAAGCAACCTTGGTGTATGGTCAGATGAATGAACCACCTGGAGCACGTTCTTCTGTGGCATTGTCTGGTTTGACCGTTGCTGAGACATTCCGTGACTCAGGACAAGGCGGTAAAGATATCTTGTTCTTCGTGGATAATATCTTCCGTTTCACACAAGCAGGTTCTGAGGTATCAGCGTTGTTAGGTCGTATGCCATCAGCCGTAGGATACCAACCAACCTTGGCAACCGAGATGGGTCAGATGCAAGAGCGTATCACGTCAACCAAGCATGGTTCCATTACAGCCGTAGAGGCAGTCTATGTGCCAGCAGATGACTTGACTGACCCTGCACCTGCAACGACCTTCTCTCACTTGGATGCAACAACCGTGTTGAGCCGTAAGATCGCAGAGTTGGGTATCTACCCTGCAGTAGATCCATTGGACTCTACTTCACGTATCTTGGATCCTAACATTATTGGAAATGCACATTATGACTGTGCACAAAGTGTAAAACAGATTCTACAGAAATACAAAGAGTTGCAAGATATCATTGCCATCCTAGGTATGGAAGAGTTGTCTGAGGCTGATAAACTAGTTGTAGCACGTGCACGTCGTATCCAACGTTTCTTGTCTCAACCATTCCACGTAGCATCACAGTTTACAGGTCTTCCTGGTGTGATGGTTCCTATCGAGGAGACTATCAAAGGATTCAATATGATTATCAATGGTGAAGTGGATGATCTTCCAGAACAGGCATTCTTGAATGTCGGAACCATCGACGACGCTATTGAGAAAGGTAAGAAGTTGCTTTCTCAAGCAGTTCAATAACAGACTAAAATCGGCAGTATGAAATTAGAAATCATATCACCAGACAAATTAGTTTTTACGGGAGAGGTTGACTCAGTGAATCTACCGGGAAGTGCGGGAAAATTCACTGTATTACCACGACACACGGCACTAATTTCGTCGCTAAAAGCAGGAGAGATCATCTTTCGTTCAGGAGATGAGCAAACTGTTCTTAAAGTGGATGGCGGTTTTGCCGAGGTAAAAAACGACGTAATATCCGTTTGTGTTGAAAACGTTCTTGAGTAAAAAAGTGAAATAAAAGCATGAATCGCGCTACAACAATAGCAATATCTATACTAATAGTCTTGATGACTATACTTAGTGTCCTTTCGGTCTATGTTATCAAAACATTTTTCCCCGAATATGCAAGTATCGATTCCGCTGTCTGCTGCGTCAGTGCATTTTTCACACTTTACGGTATAGTAACATTCATCACATTGGGTCAGAAGAAAGGAGATGCGAAAGATTATTCTAGAACATTTCTTGTGTTAAAAGCAATCAAACTATTTTTAACACTGGCGGGCGTAATCTTCTATGTGTTCTTCAACAAAGAGATGGCCCTACCCTTTCTCATTACGATCGTAGTCTATTATGTGATATATACAGTATTTGAGGCTATTGCCCTCACAAAACTTAAATAAGGATTTACAAAAATGAGTCAGTCCATAGATACTAACAAAGTCGGGAAAATTGGGAAGATTGTCTTCGGAATCTTACTCGTGATACTGGGTTTCTTGGGTGTGGCAGCTTTTGTCTTTCATTCGGATAAAGAGAAGGAGCTAAACATTAAAGAGATGATTTTCGGTCACGTGCAAGATGCCTATAATTGGCATATCACGACCATTGGAGACAAGCACGTTTCCATCTCTTTGCCATGTATAGTCTACGGTCAGAACGGTTTAGATGTTTTCAGTTCTTCAAGATTAGGACATGAAGGTCACTACACCGAGTACAATGGCTATAAAATTGCAGAAGAGGGAAATTACGCAGGAAAAATCGTTGAAGTGGCAACTGGAAACCGTCCATGGGACTTCTCCATCACTAAGAACGTAGTTTCTTTGTTGATTAGTTGTGCTCTTCTATTGATTATTTTCTTGTCCATTGCAAAGAAGTACAAGAGCAACGGATTCTGCAAGCCAACAGGATTGCAGGCCATCTTGGAGCCTCTAATTGTCTCACTAAACGACGACATCATCAAACCAAGTGTTGGCAAGAATTACAAAAAGTTCACATGGTATCTGTTAACCGTCTTCTTCTTTATCTTCATCAACAACTTATTGGGTATCATTCCAATATTCCCTGGTGGAGCAAACCTGACAGGTAACATAGCCATAACACTTGTATTGGCAGCCATCACCTTCTTATTGACCAACATTTTTGGTACGAAAGCGTACTTCCTTGATATAGTATGGCCAAAAGTACCAACATTGTTGAAAGCGCCATTACCAATCATGCAGTTCATCGAGTTCTTAGGCGTCTTCACGAAACCTATCGCACTCTGCATACGTCTCTTCGCAAACATGTTTGCAGGACACGTGATGGTATTGGTATTAGTTGGTTTGATATTCGTATTTTCACAATTGAATGTAGGTGCAGGATTGGGATTCTCAGTCGTTTCTGTACTACTCGTTGTGTTCATGTCACTATTGGAGTGTTTGGTTTGTTTCATCCAAGCTTATGTATTCACGACTTTGTCAGCCCTATTCATAGGAATGGCACAAGTTGAAGAGGAAGAAGAGTAAAAGAAAAAAGCAAACAATAAGAAAAAAGAATAAAAAACAAAAATTATTAAATAACAATTAAAATTTAAAGACTATGTTGAGTATTTTATTACAAGCAGTAGCAGCAGAAGTAGCAACTGCAAAATTAGGCGCAGCAATCGGAGCAGGTATCGCAGCAATCGGTGCAGGTATTGGTATTGGTAAGATCGGAGGATCTGCAATGGAGGCTATCGGACGTCAACCAGAAGTATCTAGTGACATTCGAAGCAACATGATCGTGGCTGCAGCCCTTGTCGAAGGTGTGGCATTCTTGGCTATCATCGTTGCTATCTTGGCATTAGTTATGTAATTAACACTTAAAATTAAACGTTATGTCATTACTGACACCAGATCCCGGACTATTATTCTGGATGCTTTTATGCTTCCTCATTGTAGCCTTCATTCTTGGAAAGTGGGCGTGGCCTGCTATCGTCGGAATGATAGAAGAGCGAGGCAACTACATTGAAGAATCTCTTAAGAAAGCTGACGAGGCAAATGCTGCTTTGGCTGGAATTAAAGCTGAAAACGAAAGATTGGCCGCAGAAGCAAAAAATGAGAGAGTTGAGATGTTGAAAGAAGCCACCAGATTAAAAGAGAAGATAATCGAGGATGCAAAAACACAAGCTACAGCTGAAGCAAACAAGATTATCGAAAATGCAAAGGAAAGCATCCAATTAGAGAAAGACAATGCCGTAAAAGAGATTCGTTCACAAGTAGCTGAGCTTTCTGTTAACATTGCAGAGAGAATTATCAGAGGCGAACTTAAGAGCAACGAAAGCCAAATCGACATGATCAACAAACTATTGGATGAGGTTAATATCGCTAAATCGTAATAGCTGATGAATACAGGTAAAATTTCAGCAAGATATGCAAAAGCACTTTTCATGTTTGCAGAAGAAAACAAACAAGAAGAGTCTGTGTACAACAACGTTAAAACACTTTCCCAAAGTTTCACGGAGGTTCCACAGTTAAAAGACGCGTTGGGTAATCCAACCATCTCTAAACAGAAAAAGAAAGAGTTGCTTATCACTGCTGCAGGTACCCAAGTATGTGCCGAATTCAACCGCTTTGTTGATTTGGTCATCGAGCATAAACGAGAGGAATACTTCCAGAGTATCTGCTTAGTATTTCAAGATATGTATCGCGACAAGAAAAACATCATCACCAGCACGCTTGTCACCGCAGCCCCACTCTCCGAAGCTGAGGAAGCTAGAATGAGAAAGGCAGTGGAATCTGTCACAGATGGAACCATAGAGTTCCATAAGGAGATAGATCCAGACATCATTGGTGGATTTATTCTAAATGTTGAGACTTACCAGTTAGACGCTAGTATTAAGAGTCAACTTAGAACTGTCCGTGATACGCTCTTAAACAAGAATGCGGCAGATGCTTAACTATTTATCAGTATTCGTAAATTAAAAAAGAAATTATTACTATGGCTATAAAAGCAAGTGAAGTATCCGACGTGCTAAAAATGCAACTTCAAGACTTAGACACCAAAGTCAAGTTTGAAGAAGTTGGTACCGTATTGCAGGTCAGCGATGGTGTGGTTCGTATTTACGGACTACAGAATGCTGAGGCAGGAGAACTTTTGGAGTTCGAAAACGGTATGAACGCCGTTGTCATGAACTTGGAAGAGGATAACGTGGGTGCTGTGTTGTTAGGTCCAACAGACCAAGTAAAAGAAGGCGACACAGTGAAACGTACTAAGAGAATCGCATCCATCATGACAGGTGAAGGCATGGTTGGAAGAGTTGTAAACTCCATCGGTAATCCAATCGATGGATTGGGTCCTATCAAAGGTGAATTGATTGAAATGCCATTGGAACGTAAAGCTCCGGGCGTTATCTATCGTGAACCGGTAAAACAGCCATTGCAAACAGGTTTGAAAGCTATCGATGCCATGATTCCTATCGGACGTGGACAACGTGAGTTGATCATCGGTGACCGTCAGACTGGTAAGACTGCAATCGCTATTGATACCATCATCAACCAAAAAGAGGCTTATTTATCAGGAAACCCTGTTTATTGTATCTACGTTGCCGTAGGTCAAAAGGGTTCTACTGTAGCAAATATTGTAAACACATTGAAGGAATATGGAGCTATGGATTATACCATTATCGTATCTGCCACAGCTTCTGACCCTGCTGCTATGCAATATTATGCACCATTCGCAGGTGCTGCTATCGGTGAGTATTTCCGTGACCAAGGTAAACATGCATTGGTTGTATACGATGACTTGTCTAAACAAGCCGTTGCCTACCGTGAGGTTTCCTTGATCTTGAAACGTCCTTCTGGTCGTGAGGCTTACCCTGGTGATGTGTTCTATTTGCACTCTCGTTTGTTGGAACGTGCAGCTAAGATTATTAGCAACGACAACGTGGCTTCTCAAATGAACGACCTTCCGGCTTCCCTTAAGGGTAGAGTTAAAGGTGGTGGTTCGTTGACTGCCCTTCCTATCATCGAGACACAAGCTGGTGACGTTTCTGCGTACATTCCTACCAACGTAATCTCCATCACAGATGGTCAGATCTTCTTGGAGACAAACATGTTCAACGCAGGTATCCGTCCAGCAATCAACGTAGGTATCTCCGTATCTCGTGTGGGTGGTAGTGCTCAGGTAAAGGCCATGAAGTCTATCGCCGGCACATTGAAAACTGACCAAGCTCAATATCGTGAGTTGGAGTCATTCACCAAATTCGGTGGTGATATGGATGCCGTTACAAAGATGACCATCGACAAAGGTGTGCGTAACACTGAGTTGTTGAAACAACCACAGTATACTCCATACCCAGTTGAGCATCAGATTGCTGTAATCTATTGCGGTACTCAAGGTATCTTAAACGTATTGCCAGTTGAACACGTTCACTTGTTCGAAAAATTGTTCATCGAACGTTTGGAACACCTCCACAAAGAGGATGTCTTGAACAATTTGAAACAAGGAAAAATCGACGACAGCATCAAAGCTACATTAAAGAGCGAAGCTGAAGTTGTCATTAAAGAGATCCAAAAAAAGGCTTAATAAATGGCATCATTAAAAGAAGTTAAAGCAAGAATCGGATCCGTAAACTCTACAAAGAAGATTACGGGAGCGATGAAGATGGTTTCCTCAGCAAAATTGAAGAAAGCCCAAATGGCTATCGAAAATATTTTGCCGTACCAAAACCGTCTGAATGGCATCTTGGAAAACTTCCTCGCAACAGAGACCGATTTCCAATCGGATTTCTCTGCTGTCAGAGAGGTGAAAAAGATGGCC
Source organism: Paludibacteraceae bacterium (assembly GCA_017430235.1). Classification (GTDB taxonomy): domain Bacteria; phylum Bacteroidota; class Bacteroidia; order Bacteroidales; family Paludibacteraceae; genus UBA1181. Next base: position 29,696 of record JAFRNH010000058.1, read on the forward strand.
ATCGTGGTCTTTTCTTCTAATTCAAGCCTTTGTGGTGCATTCAATTCAAATGTTATTAAAGAACTGAACGGATTGATTAAAAAAGAGTTGGCTAATGGTATCGAACTCACCATCTACCCTATCGGTAAAAAGGTGAAAGAGGCTGTCAATAAAATGACTGGCATCGAAAAAGTAGATATCGACATTTCTCTTTCTGACCACCCGTCATTCGATGGTATTAGTACAATCACAAATGAACTGATGACCAAATTTTTGAACAAAGAGTTCGATAAGGTAGTTCTGATTTATCATCACCTTAAAAATACTGCTGTTCAAAAATTGACAACAGAAACCTTCCTGCCTATCAAACTTGAGTCCAAGAAAGATGCTGCTAAGAATCTTAGCGGCGACTATATCGTGGAACCAAGTAAGGCTGAGGTCTTGGAAGCTTTGTTGCCTAAAGCATTGCGTACAAAGATGTATGCTTGCCTACTCGACTCTAACGCTTCTGAACATGGAGCTCGCGTCGTAGCTATGCAAGTCGCAACGGATAACGCAAATGAACTGATTAACGAACTGACCGTCTTGTACAACAAGACTCGTCAACAGGCAATCACCAGTGAATTGTTAGATATTGTCGGCGGTGCTGCCGCACTACAATCGTAATCTGATTTAAAAGAAAATGTGACTTATAACGAATGGATTTCCTCTGGATCTCCATTCGTTTCTGTTTAAGGTGACTTCTTTTCATTCACCGTTTAAACAATGTTTAGGTCATATATTCTTTTCGACACCTTTGCTCGAAATGATTTTATAAAACCCACATTAAAACAAACTTTACAAATTATGAATTCAATTTTAGACTTAGAGCCAAAAGAACTATGGTTCTATTTCAATGAAATATGCAATATACCCCACCCTTCTGGCAAAGAGGAAAAAATCGGTGCTTACCTGATGGATTTTGCTAAACAAAGAAATTTGGAGTGTAGCATGGATAGCGTTGGCAACGTTCTTATCCGACAAAAAGCTTCCGCTGGATATGAATCGGCTCCATCCATCCTTCTTCAAGCTCACATGGATATGGTCTGCGAGAAGAATTCTAACGTCAATCACAATTTTGACACAGATCCAATCCAACCATATATCGATGGTGATTGGGTAAAGGCAAAAGGAACCACATTGGGTGCTGATGACGGTATCGGTGTCGCTACCATGCTCGCCATACTCGATTCTAAAACCATCAAACACCCCGCTCTGGAATGCCTTATCACTGTTGATGAGGAACGCGGACTAACTGGCGCTCAACATGTAGAAGCTGGTTGGCTCAAATCTAAAATGCTCATCAACCTCGACTCGGAAGACGACGGTCGTTTCTGCATCGGATGCGCCGGTGGTATCGATACAGTGGCTACTTATCACTTGCAAACAGAAAAGACTCCCGACAACCAAATCTTTATTGAAATAAAGGTCTCCGGACTCCATGGCGGTCATTCGGGCGATGATATCAACAAAGGTAGAGGAAATGCCATCAAACTATTGTCTCGTTTCCTCTGGAATGAAAACAAGAAATATCCTGTCTACTTTCATTCCATCTTGGGAGGAAACCTCCACAACGCTATTCCAAGAGAGGCTTCTGCCATCATCGCCATTCCATTCAAAGAGAAAGAGAACATACGCGTTGCACTCAACCAATATGTGGCTACTGTTGAGAAGGAATATCCTAATGAGACAAATCTTCTCATAGATCTTAGTTCTACCGACTCATATGAAAACGTATTGTGCAAAGCTAAGACAGACGATATTCTCAACGCATTATATGCTTGTCCGCATGGCGTTAGCGACATGAGCAGAGAGATTGCAGGTCTGCCTGAGACCTCCACCAATCTAGCATCCGTCAAAATGCCTGATGCTAATACAATCATCATTTCCACCAGTCAACGCAGCTCCATTGAGAGTAAAAAACACGACATTAAAGACCGCGTAGAGGCGGTATTCGCTTTGTCTCACGCAGATGAAATCAAACATAGCGACGGATACCCAGGCTGGAAGCCTAACATGAATTCAAAGATAAAAGAGATTGTTGTAAACGCCTTTGTTGAATTATACAACAAACAACCTATCGTTACGGCTATCCATGCCGGACTTGAATGTGGTTTATTCCTAGAGAAATATCCTGATTTGGATATGATATCTATCGGTCCGGATATTTTTGACAACCACTCACCTGCCGAGAAGTGCAGTATCTCTAGTGTTGAACGTTATTGGCGTCATGTAGTACGCACATTGGAAAAAATTCAGTAATCAAGAGAGGAAGACTTTCAGAGTCTTCCTTCCTTTTATCATAAAAAAAATCATGAACAAAATAAAAAACCTATGGACAGGCACTCCTGGTTACAACTGTATTGCCTGCTCCCCTAACAACCCTATCGGTTTTCATCTAGACTTTTATGAGGAGGGCGACTATATTCTCACTCGATGGGACCCCACTCAAAATCACCAGAGCTGGATTAACACTCTACATGGTGGTGTACAATCATTACTGATTGATGAAGTGGCAGGTTGGGTAGTAACACGCAAACTACAGACCACGGGTGTCACATCCAAAATGGAGATTAAATACATCAAACCGGTAAAAACCAACGAAGGGGAGATTTTGGTTCGCGCCAAACTCAACAAGCAAATGCGCAACATCGCCTATATCGATGCAGAACTACTGAACAAAGAGGGAGAAGTCTGTACTCAAGGAACCCTCATCTACTTCTGTGCATCTCCTGAAATGGCGGCAAAAGAGGGATTCCCTGGTTGTGAAATAGAATGATGTCTTATAACGACATCATTCTACTCAAATATTTTCCAATAATATCAAATTCGATATTGACAATTGTACCTACTTCAATTTGGCAGAAATTGGTGTGTTCGTAAGTATATGGGATGATGGCAACAGAGAATCGATCTGTTTGAGAATCACAAACAGTAAGACTTGTTCCATTCACTGTCACTGACCCCTTCTCTACCGTTACATAGCCTTTTTTTGCCATCACTGGGTCATTCTCGTATTGGAAGGTAAAATACCAACTACCATCCATACTCTTCTTCTCTATGCATTTCGCCACCTGATCCACATGTCCTTGCACAATATGACCGTCCAAACGTCCGTTCATCATCATGCTACGCTCCAAATTAACCAAACTACCCACTTTCAACAAACCTAGATTAGAACGTCGAAGCGTCTCCTGTATGGCCGTTACCGTATAAGTATCCTTATCCTTGCTTACCACAGTCAAGCAGACACCATTGTGTGCCACACTTTGGTCTATTTTCAACTCATCCACAAAGGGACATGATAGTGTCAAATGGACATTTTCGTCCTCTTTTATGATGGAAACAACCTTTCCTGTCGTCTCTACAATTCCTGAAAACATATCATTCAAATTTACGGGAATCAAAACGATTCCCTGATTAGTTATTATGGTGAAACCTCACCTTATTTATGAGAAGGAACAGAATCCAGGTCATCAGGTTCTATTCACTGACTTCACACCTTTGATGCTTTTGATTTTCTTTATCAATTGTTCCAACTGTTTCATATCCAACACATTCACTGTGATTTTACCTTGAAACAAGCCATCCACAGAATCGACCGAGATGGAACGCAAAGAGACATTCGTCTCCTTTTGTATCAAGGAGGTAATATTGGTCACAATACCAATATCATCATTACCAATCACATGAAGCGTACAAGCATACATAGCGCCCGATTTACCTGCCCAACGAGCCTTGATAAATCGATAACCGAAACGAGACATCAATTGAGGTGCATTCGGACAATCAGTTCGATGCACTTTTATACCATTTCGAATGGAAACAAAGCCAAAGATATCATCGCCATATATTGGATTACAACATTTAGACAATGAATATTCGATTCCCTTCAAATGATCATCAATGACAAGCACATCTTCCTGCGAGGACAAAGTCTCTAATTCCGTCTTCTTCGTGTAATTCTCAACACTCTTTTGTGTATCGTTCGAAGTATCCTTTTCAGAGCATGCGATATAAAGGTCTTTCAGTTTCTGCACATCCAACTTATCATCAACCAATGCTTGATAAAAGTCTTGGATAGCTTTATAACCACATTTTTGAGCCATACGGAAGACGATACTTTCATCATACACCAACTTCCAATTCTTCAGTCGGCGTTTAATCATCTCTTTTCCTTCTTCCATATTGACAGCATCCTGCTCACGCAAGAACTGCTTAATATGCGTCTTCGCCTTGGAGGTCTGAACAAACGACAACCACTCTTTATGAGGGAACTGGTTAGGATTGGTCACAATCTCCACCTGATCACCATTGTGCAGTTCAGCACGAATCGGAACAGCTTTACCATTCACTCGTCCGCCCACGCAATGAGAACCCAAGTTAGAATGAATTTCAAAGGCGAAATCCAACAATGTGGCACCTTGAGGCAACTTACGCAAATCACCTTTTGGCGTAAAGACGAACACCTCTTTTCGATAAAGGCTCAATTTGAAGTCGTCCATACACTCCACATTGTCCGCCTGTGGATTTTCCAACAATTCACGAACATTCGCCAACCACGAGTCAAAACCAGACTCTGCCTTGACGCCCTTATATTTAAAGTGAGCTGCGAAACCTTTCTCTGCAATCTCATCCATTCGTTCCGTGCGGATTTGCACCTCGACCCACTTACCTTCTGGTCCCATCACCGTGGTATGCAGAGACTCATAACCATTGGATTTAGGAATGGACAACCAATCGCGCAATCGTTTAGGATTGGGTTGATATTTATCGGTAACGATGGAATAGACTTGCCAGCACTCCGATTTTTCTTTTTCTAACGGAGTGGAAAGAATAATACGGATTGCAAAGAGATCATATACATTTTCAAACTCCGTATTTTGTTTCCGCATCTTATTCCAAATTGAATAGATGGATTTTGTTCGACCTTTAATGACGAACTTGAAACCCTCTTTTTCCAACTGTTGTTTCAGAGGTTCGATAAACGACTGAATATAACGATCACGATCAGCTGCCGTCTTTTCCAGTTTTATAGCAATATCACGATAGATAGCAGGATTGGTCTGTCGCAAAGAGAGGTCCTCCAATTCTGATTTGATACGATACAAGCCCAAGCGATGCGCCAAAGGAGCATACAAATAGGAAGACTCCTGCGCAATTTTGTTTCTACGTTCCTCATCGAAACGCATAATGATTCGCATCAAATAGAGCTGTTCACATATCAAAATGATGATGACACGGATATCCTCCACAATAGACATCAACAATTTTCTAAAGTTCTCCGATTCAACAGAAGGGTTTTTCTTGTAGATTTCAATCGATTTGAACAAACCTTTCACTATACCCTCCACCTGACCACCATAAAGAGAAGAGACCTCGTCCATAGACAAGATCTCTTGTTTCACTATGCAGTAGACAAGTACGCTGACAACAGGTATTTTACCAATATTAGCCTCCTCCATCAAGATGGATGCGACCGCCAAAGTGCGTTCAACACCATCAAAATCAGTTTTATCTTCTTGTGAGAAGAGGCGTTCATAAGAATCGTTCAAGGAGTTAAACTCCGTCTCCGTCAGAGAAAGTTCTGGCGAATTAACAATCTTATCGAATTTTAATTTTAGATCCTTGCACATAGAAAGAATTTGAGCACTTAAGTTGAGTGACTTTATAAATGAGTGAAAGGTATTATTTCACCTTAGCACCTTTTGAAATCATTAAGACTGGATAAGCATACTGATACATCCAATCCTCGCTCAAGTTTAATTTTTCTTTCAACGTACGAACATCCAACGCGGCTCTTCTAGCATCTGCAGCTTTAAAATTATTCTCAGTTAATATCTTACGAATAGAATCCTTCGTAGATTTTTTTATTAGCGAACGGAAAATAGATGGCAAACGAAGTGTCCATTGCATTTCAGAAGCCAATGCCATGAATAACTGTTGAGAGAATCCTTGAAATAAATAGAAGTAATTAGGAAAATCTTGTTGACGCTTGCAAACCCTTTTAGCAGAAGCATCAATCTCATTAAAGAAGGATTCTGTCATACCATACTCATTGATCATCAATTTGCTTACATAAGCTTTCTCTGCCACACCCAAACGTCCTTGAGTAGGTATTTTAAACTTCTGTTTCAACAACTTCAAATCAGGCAACATACGAAAGTCCACGATACCTAAGTTTACCGCCATTGTAGCCTGCAAATAGACACGAATGAGCGAGTTAAACTCTTCTACTCTATTACGTACTTCCTCTTCTAGTGCTTCCTTTTTCTTCTGTAATTTTTCTGTTAAACCCATTTTCTTTTATGTGAATTATATTTTAATTGGTGAATTTATGAACTCACCGAATATTAGTCTCTACGTCCCAAATAAATCATAACGTAATACATCAATGTAGCAAGGGAGCTAAGTGCAGCCACTACGTATGTATAAGCAGCGGAGCGAAGTGCCTTAACAGCCATTTGATGATTAGAGAAGGTGCTGACACCAGAGTTTTTCAACCATGCTAATGCGCGAGAACTTGCATCTATCTCCACTGGCAATGTGACAAAACTGAACAATGTAGTAACCGCAAAAAGGCAAATACCAATTAACAATAGTTGAGGGAAAACATTGATAAGGAGGATTCCTCCCAACAATATCCATGATACATACTTGCTTGAGAAGCTAACTGCGGGCACCATGGCAGAACGCATTTTCAAGAAGGCATATCCTCTCGCATGTTGCACTGCATGACCACACTCATGTGCAGCCACAGCAGCTGCAGCAATATTGGCACAATCATATACACTTTCACTCAAATTCAGTGTTTTGTTCATAGGGTTATAATGATCTGTCAACTTACCTTTTACACAGCAAACTGTCACATCATCGATTCCACTATCCCGTAACATTTGTTCTGCCACCTCTCTTCCTGTCATAGAGATAGGTGTCTGTGAATATTTATCAAAACGGCTCTCCACCATTTTTGACACAATAAAACTAGCTATTGCAATTCCTATAAAAATAATCCAATACATAATCTTTCTTATTTTTTTTGTTAAACATATTTATCTACTTACAAATCTACAAAACATTTGCCAAAGGGGAAAGTATGACATTTTGTCACAAATCCCTTTTGTCAGGATTATTCAATCACACCACAACGTCTCAACAAAGGCTCCACCGTCGGTTCATGTCCGCTGAAACGTTTATATAGCTTCATAGGATGTTCACTTCCTCCTTTTTCCAAGACCTCCTTACGGAAACGAGCAGCTGTCTCCTGATTGAAGATTCCCTCCTTTTTGAAAACGTCAAAGGCATCCGCATCCAACACTTCCGCCCATTTATAGCTATAATATCCAGCAGAATAGCCTCCAGAGAAGATATGGTTGAACTGAGCACTCATCAAGGTTCCATCCACCGATGGAAGTGTCTGTGCCTCTTTCCATGCTTCTCGTTCGAATGCCATTACATCACCGTCAAAAGGCTTCTCGATTGTGTGCCATGCCATATCCAATAGTCCGAAGCTCACTTGGCGCAATGTAGCATATCCCGTATTAAAGTTAGCCGAACGGCGTATGCGTTCTATCAACTCTGCAGGTATCGGCTCTCCTGTCTGATAATGAACGGCAAAACCATCCAAATATTCTTTTTCAAACGCCCAATTTTCCATCATCTGAGATGGCAACTCCACAAAATCACGATATACATTCGTACCTGCCAAACTTGAATAGGTGGTATTAGCTACCATGCCATGGATGGAATGTCCAAACTCATGAATGAATGTGGTTAACTCATCGAAAGTGAGCAAGGAAGGCGTAGAATCCGTCGGACGCGTGAAATTAGTTACAATAGAGATATGCGGACGAATATTCTCACCCTTCTCATTGATATGTTGACAAAGGTACTCCGTCATCCACGCGCCCCCTCTCTTACCAGGACGAGGGAAGAAATCGGCGTAGAAGACTGCCAAAAACGAGCCATCCTTGTCATATACCTCATAAGCATCTACCTCAGGATGATAGACAGGAATCTGAGGGTTCTTCTTAAAGGTCAAGCCATACATCTTCGTAGCCAAACCAAACACACCCTTCTTTACCTTTTCCAACTCAAAATACGGACGTAACAATTCGTCGTTGACACTATATTTTTCATCCTTCAATTTCTCCGAATAGTACGACCAATCCCATGGCATAATGGTGAAATCTGCGCCATGAGCATTCGCATATTGCTGCACCTCATCAATCTCTTTCTTTGATGTAGGTTTAAAGGCAACTACCAGATCATTCAATAAACGGTAGACATTCTCCTTATTCTCTGCCATGCGATCCTTCAACTCATACTCAGCATAATTCTTATAACCTAATAATTGAGCCAACTCCAAACGACAATTGACCAACTCCTTCACAACCGGACGGTTATCATAATCGCCACCCACAGCTTTCGTATTGTAAGCCATATAAAGTTGCTGACGCAGATTACGATTGTCTGCATATTTCATGAATGGCACATAACTAGGGGCTGTCAGGTCGAAACACCAACCCTCCACCTCTTTTTGTTTCGCACGTTCTTTCGCAGCATCTATGATCATAGCAGGAAGACCAGCCAATTGTGCAGAATCCGTTATCACCATCTTATATTGGTTGGTAGCATTCAACACGTTTTGTCCGTATTGCAACTCTAACAACGAGAGTTTCTGACTCAATTCACGATAACGATCACGAGCCTCACCTTCCAAATTGGCACCATGATCCACAAAGGAATCATATGTATTTTTTAGTAATGTCTTTTGTTCTTCCGTTAAGGTAAGAGAATCTCTGCGATCATAAACATATTTCACGCGTTTAAACAAAGCTTCATTCAAAGAGACATTATTATTGTGTTCTGTCTCTTCTGGCGAAATCTCATTCGCAATGCTATCCATTTCGTCGCAAGTCTCCGCACTCAACAGATTATAAAAAGCATACTGCACACGAGAAAGAAACTCGCCAGATCGTTCCAATGCCACGATTGTATTCTCAAACGTAGGAGTTTCCTGATTATTAACAATCGCATCAATCTCAGCATCATGTCTTTTTATACCTTCACGCATGGCAGGAAGATAATCAGACAATTTTATTTTATCAAAAGGGATTGTTGCATACGGAGTGTTATACTCCTGAAAAAACACATTATTATTTTCCATATTTTTATTATTATCACAAGAAGTAGCAATTAAAGCGCCACACAGCATCGCGCAGCACAATAATTTAGGGTTCGATAGTATAGTCATGTTCCAAGTATTTTATTAATCGATCGTCTGTCTTGAGCATATTTTTACGAATGGAATCCACAAACTCCCACAGATACTCATACTCTGAATTGATATGAAGCTTAAATCTGTCATCTGAGGTACCCTCTCCATCCAATTTCAAATAGAACTTTGAAATCGACAGTTCGGAAAGATCATCCTTAGGTCTATAACCAACCAATTCATCATTAACAGACAACACTTTATCCAATATACCGGCACGACATAGTTTATCCACACAAAGTTTAGCCATACGATATGGCATTTTTTCTGCAATTTCAACCAGCGTGATATACTCCTTTCCTTTGTTCCACTTCTCCACGCACATCTTTGTCACCACCAATGCAGCAAATTCATAATACTTATGACTCATCTTCTTCACATCCTCCGCATGTTCAAATCGACGAAGGCACTGAGTGGTAAAGACGAAAGAGCAGCCCACCAACACCAGCACCCAAGAGAACTGAATGAAGAGCAAAAAGAACGGAATAGCAGCCAAAGCGCCATACACAGCATTATAGGTGGTCATCCAAGACTGAACGTGAAAATAGAGGAATTTGAACAGATAAAAGGCTCCACCAAAAAGCAGTCCCGCCACAGCCGCATAACGAAATTTCACCTGAGTATTAGGCACAAACCAATAGAGCAAAGTAAACGTCAACCACGTCACAATCATTGGCATGAAAAACAGCAACAACTTCAGGGAAGGAGTGATCAGTATAGAGTCTTGAAAATATTGAATAGCATATTTAAAATACAAAGAGATACCGCCAGTAATAAGAATTAGGATAGGCACAAAGAATACGATAGCAATATAATTGGGAATTCTATATTTCCAAGGGCGTCTTATCTCTATGGCCCAAATATCATTGAAGACACGTTCTATTTGGTTAAACATACGGAAAACGGACCATAGCAACATGGCAATACCAGCACCCACCAAGGCACCTCCCTTCGCTTGTCCCAGATAATTATCCGCATATTTGAAAATTGTCATCACAATATCAGCATGAGTTTGGAAACGAGTGACCAACAAAGACTGAACATAAGAATCAAAGCCAAAGCCTCTGGATATGGCCAAGATGAAAGCCATGATAGGAACAATGGCAAAAGCTGAATAATAGGTCAATGCCGCCGCTCTAACATGAATTCTCTTCTCTATAAAATATTTAGAGATCAATCTTATCAGACGAAACAGGTACCAGATGGGACGCATCAACATAGAGTCGTTCTCATACTCAACCGACTCAGACTCCATTGCGCCCTTGAACCAATTAATAAAGTTTGTTATGGACCTCATATAAATCTTCTGATAAATTCAATAAACAATGTCACCCAAAGATTAAAATCACCTATTCATATTAGGAATAAAATCACCTCTATACAAATCCGAAAAAAGATAGTAGGTGTATAAGCCGAGTTCTGTCATCTTAAAAAAGACGGTTTGTCATTTATCTAGGACTTATGTCACCATAAGCCTCAAGCAATCTACCCCCCGACATCGAACGAGCAGCCCTACATACGTCGGTATATTTGATCTTACAACCCATGACACGCACAGCAATTAGTATCACTACCAACTCTGGTGAGCTCTTACCTCACCTTCTCACCCTTACCAACCGAAGTTGGCGGTTATTTTCTTCTGCGTTCGTTCACTCTCGCGAGCGACTTCCCGTTAGGAAGCATGGCGCTCTATGTTGCCCGGACTTTCCTCTGACACAAAGTGCCAGCGACAAACCCACCTACTATCTTTGCAAAGATAGCAAGAATTTACGATATCCAGACCTATTTTTATGACAATTTATTTAGGATTAATGAACAAATCAACTTATATTTGCATATAGGTGAGTTCTATAAAATAAATTCAAAAATCCCACGAAATGAATTTATAAAAACCGCCTATGGTGAGTTCTAACAAATTCATTGCAAACAAAACAATAATGGCAGAAGAGACAATAACAAAAGAACAAATATATGTAGTAACTACCCCTGATCATTTCCCTGAAAAGGGTTTTGATTTGGCTTCGCTGATTGCCAATGCGCATGAGAAAAATGTTTGCTTCTTGTATATAACAAAGGGAAAAAGCGACATAGAGATGGCGAATAGCACCCTCTCTTCATGGTGTACCCAATATCAAGACAAACTCAAATGCAGTGCGACCTATCATATATTGGAAGACGATGATGACTTCACCGATTTCATGGAACGAAATGAAGCAGCTGCCGTCGTTTTCGAATTGAGTGAAAAAGGGGTTAACAAGGAGTGTAAAAACGCATTAAATCTATGCAGACAACTACGGATTCCTTACTATTTCATAAAAAGCAATCAGACCCCTAGTTTCAAAAGAGTATTGGTTCCCATCGGTTTTCTTGTCGAAGAGAAAGAAAAAGGAGTGTTCTGTAGCGGCATGGGAAGAATATACCACTCAGAAATCCTATTGATGACAGCCAAAGACTATGGTTCGAGAGCAAAACAAAACACAGAGGAGATTCAAGCACTGATGGACAAACAATCACTTCCCTACCAATTCATCACAGCTGAAAAAGACAGTTTCAAGGTTGAATTAGAAGCGATGAAAAAAGTAGAAGAGTTGAACGCGAGTCTCCTTATGATCTCAGCCTCTCGCGACTACGGTATGGATGATATCATATTTGGACCTAAAGAACAGAAGGTAATAACCAAATGTACGATTCCTGTCATGGTAATCAATCCAAGGAAAGATTTATATGCATTATGCACCTAACATCACCCTGATTTTTCACACTATTTTTTCATTTTTGGCGATGCCAAAAGACAAAAACTAGAATCAATAAACGCAAAAGAATGTTCAATAACATAAAATAACTAACAAAAACACGGCTATAGAGATGTCCCCACACGCCACTTCGTCGATACATTTGAGAGGTTAATCGTTGCAATTTGCTCAACCGTACCCAAATGTCGCAAGACTGGGAAAAACGACGATTTTTTGGCATAGGATTTGGACTATTTTTAGCAAATAAACGGATGTCGAATAGTAAAAAACTTACAGATATGAAAACGAATAAATTTTTAGCAATGTTCATTACCATGTTAGTAATGATGTGCGCAACAGCAAATGCTCAGAGAGGCGGCGGTTCAAGCAACGGAAGAGGTGGAGCTCGTACAGAGATGAGCCGTGGTCAAAACAATAGCAGTGCAACGAGAAGTTCAAGTTCTGTTCGTCAATCGTCTAGCAGTACCCGTCAAAGTTCTGTTAGTAGTCCAAGCAACAGTTCTTCTACTCGCAGTAGCAGCTATCGTAGTCCTGCAAGCAGCAGTCGTTCTAGTTCTTCTTACTCATCTTCAAGAAGCAGCAACATGTCTTCCAGCAGTAGAAGTTCAAACAATAGTTACTCTTCAAGCAGAAGTTCTTCTGCTCCAAGCAGTTCTTATTCTTCTACAAGAAGCAGTAACACGTCTTCTTCAAGACAACAAGCAACTCCTACTCAAAGCTCTTCAAGAAGTGGTAGCATGAATAGCAGAGGATCTGTAAACAACTCAAACACAAGAAGTTCCAACAGCTCTACTACAAGAAGTTCTAGCAACCTAGGCACGAGAAGTTCTAACAACTCAACGACAAGAAGTTCTGCTTCACCATCAAGAAGTACTAACACAAGAAGTTCACAATCAACTTCTACAACCAGAAGCAGCAGCAACGTTCGTTCTAGTGCACCAAGCGGAGATAGAGGTGGCAATAAGAGCACAACTACAATAAGACCAAAATCTTCTGTAGTACCAGGTCCAACTCCTGCTCACAAAAATGAAGGTTCTTTCCGTACTCGTACAGCTCCTCGTCCTCACGATTATGCTACATTGCACCCAGTAGGACACATCGGTCACCCACATGTTGTGAACGGTCACACCTACTACGATAGAATCCACGCACACGCTCATCACTTCGAGCACGGACACAACCGTTACTATGTGCACAGTGGACACTTCTATCACTGGCATCCAACACTTGGATATGAGTTAGTCGCTCGTCCTCTTGGATTGTTCTTCCACACTCTTCCTTTCACTTGTGTAAAGGTATATGTGAATTCAACTCCATATTGGTATAGCGACGGTGTATGGTTCGGTGTTCAAAGAGGTGGATATGTAATCATCAACAGACCTTTGGCTGCAAATACAGAGATCTTTATTCAAACTCTTCCATTCGCTTGCCAAAAAGTTGTGATCAAAAACACCACATACTACTCAGGAGAAAACAACTTGTTCTTGCCAGTAAAAGGTGGTTACATCTTGGTTGACAACGCTGAAAGCTATGATGAAGTAGATGTAACAAACTTCGTTCAAGAGTTGCCTGCAGGTAGCAAACGTGTTATCGTAGATGGTAGATTATATTGGTTCGGTGCTGACACTTGGTTCGAGCCTGTCAACGGAGGATACGTAATCATAAATGAACCATATAAATAATTAAACATACGTTATGTTATTCAATGCTGTAATAGCTAAGAATCTAAATCTCAGAGAGCAACAAGTGGCTAACACCCTCAGGTTGCTCTCTGATGGTGCTACAATACCCTTCATCAGTCGATACAGAAAAGAGATGACTGGCGAACTGAATGAAGTGGAAATACAAGAAATTCAGATTCAGTTTGAGAAACTAACCGAATTAGAGAAAAGAAAAGAAGCCATTCTCAAAAGCATTGAGGAACAAGGCAAACTGACCCCTGAGTTAAAGAAACGAATTCAAGAGTGTCAGTCACTCACAGAAGTGGAAGACATCTACCTTCCTTACAAACCCAAAAGACGTACTCGTGCGGAGATCGCTCGCGAAAAGGGATTAGAGCCATTAGCAAAGATCCTGATGCGACAGGAAGAACGCGACCCTGAGAACAGAGCCTTAGGCTTCGTTAAAGGGGATGTGAACACCGTCGAAGAAGCGCTTCAAGGTGCCAAAGATATTATTGCTGAATGGGTGAATGAAAACGAACAGACTCGCGACCGCGTTCGCAAGTGTTTTCAACACGAGGCTCAGATATCCTCCAAACTTGTCAAAGGGAAAGAGAAAGAGGCGGAGAAATATCAGAACTATTTTGATACGGAAGAGCCCTTACGCCGTTGCACCTCCCATCGTCTTCTAGCTATGCGTAGAGGCGAAAAAGAGGGATTCCTTCGAATCAACATCGCACCTGACGAAGAGAACGCTTTAGAACGCATCAAACGTCAATATGTGAAAGGGCACACACTCTCCTCTCAATTAGTGGAGGAGGCCATAGAAGATGCCTACAAACGCTTGCTGAAGCCTTCCATTGAGACAGAATTTGCCAATTCAAGCAAAGAAAAAGCGGACGAGGAGGCCATCAAAGTGTTCGCTGAGAATCTACGACAATTACTACTTGCTTCTCCATTAGGAGAAAAAAGAGTCTTGTCTATCGACCCCGGTTATCGCACAGGTTGCAAAGTGGTTTGCCTCGATGCACAAGGCAACCTGCTTCACAATGAGACCATCTACCCTCACCCACCTCAAAACGAGTATGCTCAATCCATGAGCAAAATCGCCAAACTGGTGGAAGCCTACAAAGTGGAGGCCATTGCCATTGGTAACGGAACGGCAGGAAGAGAAACAGAACAGTTTATTCAGAGCATAAAATTCGACCACCCTGTTCAGGTCTTCGTGGTGAGCGAAAGCGGAGCCTCCGTCTATTCTGCATCTGCCATTGCCCGTGAAGAGTTTCCCGACTACGATGTAACCGTACGTGGAGCTGTTTCTATCGGACGAAGACTGATGGATCCTTTGGCTGAACTAGTTAAGATCGATCCGAAATCCATTGGTGTGGGACAATATCAGCACGACGTGGACCAAACAAAACTGAAGAAGTCGCTAGACCAAACCGTCATCAATAGCGTTAACCAAGTTGGCGTCAACCTCAATACGGCAAGCAAACATCTTTTGACTTACATCTCCGGACTGGGACCACAATTGGCTCAAAACATTGTTGAGTACCGAGCTGAAAATGGAGCATTCAAAAGTCGTGATGAATTAAAGAAAGTGCCACGTCTTGGAAGCAAAGCTTACGAACAATGTGCAGGGTTCTTACGAATCACTGATGCAGAAAATCCATTAGACAATACAGCAGTCCACCCAGAGAGCTATGGAATCGTCAAAAAGATGGCGAATAACCTTCACTGCACAGTCAGCGAGCTACTTCGCAACAAAGAAATCAGAAGCCAAATAGATTTAAATCAATACATTACAGACACTATTGGACTTCCAACACTAAAAGACATCATGACAGAGTTGGAGAAGCCAGGAAGAGACTGTCGACAGACCATAAAAGTGTTTGAATTTGACCCAACATTAAGAACCATAGAGGATGTAAAGGTGGGTGTTGAATACCCTGCCATTGTCACAAACATCACCAACTTTGGAGTCTTTGCTGATTTAGGAATTAAAGTGAACGGACTTATTCACGTCTCTCAACTATCCGACCATTTCGTCAGCAATCCTGCAGATGTAGTAAGCTTACATCAGCATATCACCGTAAAAGTATTGGATGTAGATTTAGAAAGAAAACGCATTCAGCTATCCTATGTGAAGTAGCTGTATATTCTATAAATTCAGTAAACGAAATCGACAGAACGGATGCGGGCCATCACGTTCCAATTATTAATTGGATGCTTCAATTTATTTGCAAGCATTCAATCCTTGAAGTGCAGATGCGCTACTAGGTTGAATCAGCAAAGCCTGATTAAATAACAATTTGGCCTTTTCAATTTTTTTCAGATAATAACAATTCCACGCAGACAAGATCACAATGTCATAGTCAAAAGGATACAAGTTTTCTATTCTATCAAAATAGGGAGCTGCTTTCGCATATTCGCCCACATTATAGTACATCAATCCTCTGTAATAATTGGCCTTACTGTTGTTCGGGTCTAGTTTTATAATTGCATCATACTGAGCTGCCACCTTATCCCATGCCTTTAATTTAGCAGCAGGGAGGACATATCCGAAACGAGCCTCAATGGAAGTTGGACGCAATTGGATACTTTTAGCATAATAAAGGAGAGAATTCTTATAATCGCCATTCAAATAATAGAGCCATCCCAGTCTCAGATCAACTGCGTAAATATCTGTTTTAATGGATAACAACTCATTAATGGCATTAGCATACTGTTTCGACTCTTCGTATGCGTAACTTTTACGAAAAGCCTCCGTTCTATACTCCTGCGCCATACCAAACATCGAGTATGACATGAGTACCGCTGTAATAATTATTTTTCTAAAAAGCTCCATTTTACACCCAAAGATAATACGTGATCATATACGTCAGCAGATTCCGCATAAAAAGTGTTCACATCAGAACTTAGCGTGGATGCTATCCTATCTGTAAGACGATAACTTAAATACAAATTAATTCCCCTATCTATAGGGACTACCACTTGAAAAGATGCTCTAAAACGAGTATCATCTGATGGCAAATATACAAAATTTATATCAGAATCCTCACATCCTTTCAAATCCCCATACAAAAATGCTCCTTCCACCCATACTCTTGGGAAGAGTTTCACACCTGCAGACACCTCTATTAGTGGGCATTTTTCAGTTCTTTTATCCAATCTATCCACCAACTTCAAATTAATTTTCTGTTTCTGTTTACGCCACAAATAGAATAAGCGTGCCTTGAAAAATAGATCCAAAGATCCTTTCGGATACCATATATAGCTACTTCCTATTTGGCCTACATTATAGCGCCAATTAGCCAAGAAAGAGGTTCTAAAACTAAACTCATGCTCTTTGTAATACTTAGTGACCGAAGCACCAAAAAGAAATGACATGTGTTTGATGCGATCGTACTCCTTGATATAGAAGTTTTTCAATCTCTCCGCATACTCTTCTCCTCCACTATTATAATATTGCTCATAATCGGTTATCAAATAGTCGTAGTACGGATTGTAGTACGGGTTATATTCGGGATTAAACCAATAGGGATTGAACCATCCGTAATAAGTGTTATTCCACCCTTGTTGATTCCACCAATCTTGATTCCACCAGCCTTGACTATTTTCCCACCAATTCTGATTGTTATTGTTGTTTTGATTGTTGTTTTGATTGTTATTTTGGTTATTATCTCCACCAGTTATTTGATTACCATTCAAATTCTGATTATTGTCGTTCGTCGGATTCTCCCTGAATTCATTTGTCTTCTCATTATTGTCACTTGGGAGTCCGCCAACATTCTGTCCTTGATTTTGATTTCCCCAGTAATCATACAATGAAGGATCTGTCCACCATGGATTGTACCCTTGGTTGTTCTCTGTATTGTCATAATCGCTCTCGCCATCTTTCAAGACTCCTTTTTTTGTCGTCGACGAATTATTGTTATCATTTTTAAATGCAATGGAGTCGAAATCATACCTGACAGTTTTCTGATTGGAGTATATAAACCGACCAAAGAGAGAGACCTTCCATCCTTTAGGCAAGATAGTCGATGCTTCAGCTGCATAATCCACCGAGATGTAACTCATTTTCTCCCTGAACAGATTTTTATACATCACATCCAAATCGCTGTTATAAGACTGATTGACGAAACCAATGGAATGCGAAACATTTACCTTCTCCACATCATGATTGAGTGTTCCTCGCAGTGAAAATCCATCATTTTCATTGTAATACTCTGAATAGATACACATTTTGTTTCCTTCCGACTCATTCGACTGATGTAACCAGGAAGCCTCTGCATATAATTCATATTTTTTATAGAGAGGAGGAATCACAGATTTACGATTCAAATACATAGCCGCCTGAGGCAAAAGAGTATTCACAGTCGTATCAAATGGATAACGTTCATACGCCTTCGTCAGATAGTAATATGATCGTGCGTAGTTACCTCTATCAAACCATGTATGTCCGATTCTTTTGGCCTCTTCAAACTCAAGATCCAAACTATAGACATTCGATTGCCAATACAATGAGTCGACCATCTCATTTGCTTTTACAACGAATGAGATGATGATCAATAGATATGTGACAATCCTTCTTTTCATACGGCTTTACTGAATTTGAATGAGCCAAGGCTCTTTATCTGGTTCTATCACCTTTATCGAGACAATCCGATTGGATTCATAACTTGTCTCAAATGACACAGTGGCTTTTGTCTTATTCAAAACGGTCTTTACCATCATGGTCTTAATCTGATGATTCTCTTTCGATGGTAAAACCTGATAAGAATAGTTCATAAATGTAAAGAATGGAGCACAAAGGTCTTGCAACCATCCCAACGGACTATGTTTCGTTAACGTCAGAGGCATGTTTTCCTTCAATTCACATTGTTCGGTCAGGAACAACACTCTGTAATTTGACAGGAAGAAGTAATACAGATTTGAATGCACATCTCCTTCATATCGTTGGAAGCAAAAATCGCTCTCTCGATAAGAGAACCAAGCCTTAGCACCCGTCTGAACGGAACGGAAGAAATAGTATCCATATTCATAACAAACCTCCCACGTTTCATTCCCATATCGTTCTGATTTGGATGCTATTCGTGTACCAACAACAAAGCTATACCGAGCTGCCATCAACATGTCATAAGACATATTTACCACCACCTCATTTTCCTGTGGGATGCCCACAAGAGATGGTTTATATTCGTCATCTCCTTCCCTGCTCAGATAGGAAGATAATTTATACTCAATTGTAGGTGCACCCACATAAGGAGCCAACTGGAATTGGAAATGCAAATGTGGATAAGGGGAAAGTCCTGAATTACCACACAAGCCCAGCATGTCTCCTTTTCGAACCACATCCCCCACCTTACAGCTGACTGAACCAATCTTCAGATGCGCCACCAACGAATATAATTGTTCTGAATGTTTCAGCAACACATAATTACCCCAGTTCTGCACTTTATTTTCCTTTCCTACAGGATTATCCTCCACATCGTTTTGCAGGGCAACCACCTCGCCCGAATAGGCTGCCACAACAGGCTTACCATAACAGAAATAGTCTGTAAGCATGAACCCATTGTCTTTATAGAGCTTTCCGTCAAATTCTATTTGGAAATCATGAGCATGACACCATGCATCCTTGTGTGTATATTGTCCGTTATATGCTTGTGTCACCTTCCACTCACCCATAAAAGGAAGCGATATAGGAAGGTAATTCAAATATTCGAATCGTTTTTTGTTCACCAAGTGATAATAGATATTATTCTCAGGGGTAGATTCCAAAAAATATGAGACATAAGGTGCCGAAACTCTTTCTCTGCGTTTCATCAGATAAAGGAAGAGAATACTCACAGAACAGAATGCCAAAGAGAAGGTTGGCAGCATGAAATAGGAAAGGAGTCTCGTCGACGAAAATATCACCATAAACTGTGCGGGTATCAACAACAGTACCCACATAAAGGTTTTCAGCGATGGTACAAGATAACATCCTCCCAATGCCAAAGCAGTAAAGATAAAGTTGAAACCGACATAGACAAAAGGCAGATGGAAGATATCAAATCCGAACCATTCGAAGCAAAAATAGGCAACAAGGAAACTTACGAATGAGGCGGAAAAGGCTATTCGAGAATAACAGAGTAAAACAATCGACAAAATCAATCCCGTCAGTAAATCAGACTGAAAGAAAACAAACCCGATACTTGACAAATAAAGTAATATCGGATTAGGCAAGTGATTCCATATTGGTGCAGAGGAGATAGCCTCAACGGAGAAAGGTCCGATTGAAAGTGAATGTTGTGAAACCAACATAAAGATATCTACGCCTGCAAAACCATCTGTTTGCTGAAAGACCAGCTGTGCAATCCAAAGGCAAAGCAGGAACGGAAGAGCTAAATAGGGCAATCCATACTTCTGCAAACAACCATCCAACCATACCGTCAACAACAACACTAATATGGAGAGAGCGAATATCAATCCGATCAAAACAAAGCTAAAACTGAAAATCGCACCCAAGGCAATTCCCACCAACACCGCATTGAAGCCATAAAGTCCCGTTTCAATCTTATACCGATTCAAATTCAATGAGAGGGAAATGGCATTCACCAACATACAGCAGATAAGTCCGCAAATGCCCTGCGTTGGATACAAAAATGTAAGAAGCAACAATGCTATTCCGAACCATCTACTTCGTGAGAAGAAGATGGCCGAATAACTGTTAATAATACTCCTTACAAATAGTTTCAAATTATCTTTCATTAGTTTTTCAACTTTCTAAAGACGTCACATAATCATAATCCTCCCGACGACGAATCACCTTCATCTTACCATCAGCAATCATCACAACGGAAGGACGATATTCAATAAATTGCATCCACTGCGTTACATTATATGCTCCTACATGATGAATCAAAAGGAGATCTCCTGGATTGAGTATTGGCAATGCCACTCGTTCGCGAATCACATCGATGTTCATGCATAATGGTCCCGTCAGACGTGTCTCCTCGACAAAGGATCCTGATGTCTGAACCACCGAAACCTTATGATTATACCAAAAAGAGGTAAAGAGCAAATTCACACCCGCATCCACCACAGTATTGGAAACGCCATTCGCCAGACGTTTATGGTTCAAGACGGATGTCAACAAATAACCTGCATCGTCAATCAAGGCCCTACCCGTCTCCAATATCAACATTGGTCTTTGTCCGCTTGGAAATTGTGTTTTCAACAAGACCGATGTGATAGCTTCCGCATAATCATCCATGGAAGGTGTCAGCTCCGCACCATTCACATACGAACCTTTCAGGGTGTTTTTCGATGCGAATCCTCCACCCAAATCAATATATTGCAGAGAGAAAGAGAACTCCGACTCCAATCGGCAAGCCAGGGCCACCATTTTCATGGTTGCCTTTTTATAGATATCTGCAGATAATATAAAGGTTCCAATGTGACAATGGATTCCTGTCAAAGTAAGTCTTTTCTCATGCATCACCTGAGTGATTGTATGCCAAGCCGACCCATCCTCTAAATTGAAGCCAAATCTGTCCCACTGAGGATAGGTACCCACATTCATATTGATGCGAACAGCCACTCTTGCTTGCTGATTCAGTTCCTCCGTCACCGACAAAAGTCTGCACAATTCATGTGTGTTATCAATATGAATCAGAGAATCATTCATCACAGCCTGTCGCAAGTCTTCGACTGTCTTCGATGGACCATTGAAGATGATTTTTTTAGGGTCGCAACCATTGTTCAATGCCTTCTGGTACTCAAGACCAGAAACCACCTCTGCCCAGCTACCTTCTTCATGAAAGACTTTACAGATGGAGGAGATATAATTCGTTTTGTAAGACCATGCAAAATTGACGGAAGGGTAACGTGTAGAAAAAGCCCGTTTGGCATTTCGAATGTTCGTTCTAATCTGCTGTTCAGAGAAGACGAACAAAGGTGTACCCTCCTTTGCTGCCAACAATTCTAACGACATGCCATCAATCTCCGAAATCTGCGACACGGAGGTCATCGATCCCGTCTTACTTGGCATTGAAGGCTCTATGGTCTTCAACAATGGTCTTTCATATTTTCTTTTCTCACTCATGTTCATCTATTTAACATTCGTTTTTTCTCCTTTCACAGAAAAAGAACCAAACTCCGAATAATCTACTATCATATCCCATGAATAACGAATAAACAATTTTCCTATCTGATAGGAAGATAGTGGTGTAACAGCATGTTTCAATGCCATCTTCACGATTAGTTCCGGTATATTCTGTCCTGCGGCTGTCGACAAATAGACCCATGCAGGAATTCTTGGATTCACCTCCAACAAGTGATATACACCCTCGTTAGACTTCATCAGTTCCAATTCAAAGGCGCCTCTCCACTGAGAGGTCATCACAAATCGTTTCGCCACATCAGACAAAGCTTCATCTTCGACCGTGATACCCGCCCATGCTTTCCCTTTATCCGTGATAAACATCTTACGCATAGAGACGGATGACAACAAATTTCCATGTCCATCCCCCACACCAATCAAATTAAACTCCGTACCCGACACAAACTGTTGAATGATGATGGGGAACCCCCAATTCAACGAGATTTTATTAAAGGCGGATAACATCTGTTCTCCATTGTAGCATATCAAAGCATCATAATACCTACCCTTCACCACCAATGGATACTCAAAATGCTTCATGTCTGACTCCACCTCATTCAGTGAGTGATAAACCTTACTTTGAGGCACTGTGATAGAAGACTTCTCACCGAACTGTGGCAAAGCACTTTTTTGCCGCATTTCAAACTGTTCGGCTGTTGGCAACACCATACGGATACCCAACTCTGACTGCAACCGAGATTGTAATTTCAAATAGGGTTGCAATTCCGAATCGAAATTTGGGATGATCACATCTATGGGGTCGATAGAATGAATGTAGGAAAGTCTGTTCATCAGAACATCTGCCCCCTCACTCGGATAAGGCATTTGGTAACAGACATCCACCAAATCCTTCATATAAGCACCTGGTTCCAATGCACCATAACAGAATCCCACAAGACGTGCGTTCTTGAAAACGGACTCTCTTAAGCTGCGCAAAACGGGTACACCAGGACCCGGATTATCAATCGCATTCAAGCCACTGACGGCTATGGTCAAATGATCACTCATCCACTACACCTTTTATCCTTAACAAAAAAAGGAAATCATTCAAATCTGCCTTTAACGTAAATTCATCTACCTCATACGAGGCTTTAAGATGTTCAAACAACTCTTGTTCCGTACGCTCATCCTTCAACAATGACAGAAGATCCATAGCCGTATCGTTCACTGAAAAACTCTCACCGCTATGGGGATTGAACAAAAAACCGTCTGAATTGACAACACAATCTTTATTTATCTTCATATCATACAATGTTTCTTTTCAACACAACAAACTTTCGATTTGCAGAGTCATATCTGCAAATATATGAATAAAATAATTCACTCAATCGAATTACATACGGAAAAATTTGTAGAGACGCACGGCCGTGCGTCTCTACGGTGTCAAAAATTCATCAATCCATTGAATGTTGACAGAATTATCGTATTTTTGCACATACAAAAACACCAAATCTATTTTACATAACCATACTTCAAGCTATGTCATTTTCTATCAAAGAGATCATCACGTTAAACCAGCTTTTCGGTGTAGGCAGTAAACTATTATATCAGGTGGAGAAGCAGCAGGGCGACACCCTTTTGCAACGACTCTCAGCCTGCCATGTTTTCATAAAAGAGAACGGACGTAACATTTCCATTGAGCAACGTCATATCTCACAAGCGGAGCAACAGGCAGAGTGGATTCTGCAACAGAGTCAGGCCCAAAACATCCGTCTTCTCTCCTATTACGACGACAATTTTCCAACCTCGCTGAAAATGATTACAAACATAAAGGGAGAACCCGACCATCCTTTCCTACTCTATTACAAAGGAGACCTTTCCGCGCTCCACTATCCATGCGTTGCCATCGTCGGTACACGTCACCCATCAGTGCAAGGGAAGAGAGCCAGCCACTATCTGGCAGAGCAATTTGCCAAAGAGGAGTTGTGTATAGTTTCTGGTCTTGCCCTTGGATGCGACTCCTACGGACACCAAGGGGCATTAAGCGTAGGCGGCCGCACCATTGCCTTTTTAGCGCACGGATTAGACACCATATTCCCTCCCGAGAACAGAAGGTTAGCCCAAAACATAATTAACAACAAAGGTCTGTTACTTTCAGAATACCCCATTGGCACCCCTTTCAGCAAATACAACTTCATCAGTCGGGATCGCCTACAAGCCGGAATGTCACTCGCCACCATTGTCATTCAGACGGGCACAGAGGGAGGCACTATGCATGTAGCCAACGCCACGTTGAATGCAGGTAAAAAGCTATTCGTTTGTCACTTCAACGACGAAGTCACACGAAATGCAATCATCACACAAGGGAACAAACTTCTTGCACAACAAGGAGCCATTTATCTAAAAGGGAGCGACGATCTGCATCTCATAGCAAACTCCATCAAAGGGAACTCTCGATAAAAAAGTTAATAACTTATCCCTTCAAACGACTTTTCAAAACGCCGATTTCATTATTTTTGCGACGAACAAAATAAGGCATGGACTCTATGATCGAAGAATTAAACGAGCAACAGCAACGAGCTGTAGAATATGACGGGAAACACCTATTGGTAGTGGCAGGAGCAGGCACAGGTAAGACCCGTACCATCATTGCAAGAGCCAAATATCTGATACAACATGGAGTACCAGCCAACCGCATTTTAATTCTTAGTTTCACACGTAAATCAGCACGAGAGATTGTCGAACGCATCAAGAATGAAATTGGAGGTATGACGATTGATGGACTTAGAGGTCAAACCTTCCACTCTTGGTGTATGGACATTATCATGAACAATCCGAAAGTCTTCATGCACCATGAATACACCCTACTCGACGAAGATGATCGAGAGAGTTGTATGAAGTTGCTATGTGGCAAGAAATTCAAAGACAAAGAGAACCACGTCATCAATCCAAACAGTGTCATCGACGTCTACTCCTACGCCATCAATGCGTGTTGTAAACTCTCGGATGCCATTCGCATGAAGATCTACGACAATGCATCACCTAATGATGTAAAAGTGAACAATAGCATCGAGCTGAACCGACCCGTGTATGAGGATGCCATCAAACGATATATCGCTTATAAGACCGTGCATAAATACATGGACTATGACGATATTCTCAACGTGGTTGCCAAGGGATTGAAAAAGAATGAAGAGGCACGCAAGTTCATTGCTCTCCGTTACGATCATATCTTGGTGGATGAGATGCAAGACACCAATCCGCTTCAATACGAACTGCTCAGTTCCTTTTACGAAACCAGTCACCTATTCTGTGTGGGTGATGACGCACAAAGTATTTACGCATTTAGAGGTGCAGATTTCAAAACCATGCATCGGTTTACCGAGATTGTTCCCGACTCAAAACGAATCGATCTAACCATCAATTATCGATCCACACAAGAGATTCTGGATCTATCCAATTGGGTATTATCTAAATCATCACTCAACTACCAAAAGAAACTGGTGGCAGCCAGAGGAAACGGCAAAAAACCGCTCTTCATCACCTGCGACAACGAATGGGATGAAGCAAACGACGTGACGGAGAAGATACTACACAGCGGACCAGAGAAAGGTGCCAAATGGGAAGACAACATGGTGCTATCGCGTTCGCTATACGGACTACGAACCGTCGAGTCGCAATGCATTGCCAAGCATATTCCCTACATCATATTCGGAGGCACAACACTGATGCAATCAAAGCATGTACGAGACGTCGTATCCCCCATGCGAATCGTAGCCAACTACAAAGACGAATTGGCATGGATGCGCTATCTGCTCTTGTGGAAAGGTATCGGAGAAGTATCCGCCTCAAGAATCATCAACAATGTGATTGAGGAGGAGACGTTGGATAAATGTCTCGACAAGCTATCGGGACAAGGGCTACAGGAAGAAATCTCACTCACGCTGAAAAACATCAGTCGAATGCAGTTTTCCCCATCACAAGCCATAGCCAAGACATTGGAAACGATGGAAAACAGACTGAAGGAATTGTATAAAGAGGAATGGAAATGGAGAAAACAAGATTTTGAAGTACTCCAAGAAGTGGCACTCAACACGGGCGGTATACAAGAGTTTATCTCGGAATATGTATTGGATCCTAAATTAGAAACGACAGTAAAAGAGGGCGAGAACGGACCTAAAGATGCCTGCATACTGACGACCATCCATTCTGCCAAAGGTTTGGAAGCCAATTACTGCTATCTGGTGAAGGCATCACCCGCTTCATACCCCACACCAAGGGCCATCGAAAATGGAGAAGAGACCATCGAGGAAGAGAGACGATGCTTGTATGTCGCACTAACCCGCGCAAAAGACGAACTATATGTCTACAGAAACATACATTCCATCCATGTAGACGAATCGAGCGAAGACGAGGCAGAGAAACTCTACTTCTTCAACTCCTTACCAGACGAACTCATTGAAAAAGAGGTGACTGCAACAGCACAAAGAATCAGCGTTCAAGAATATAAAGGAGAAGTTGTCGGAACAGATATTATTGGTGATTTTGATTTCTCGTAAACAATAAAGAGAAGGTTCTATTTGAATATCCACAACAAAATATTTTTATTGGTGGATGCTTTTATCTTGGAATCAATATAAGACAATACTTCATCACACACAACAGGGCAACCAGCACTTGCTGTGGTTGGCCAGTCGCAATACGCATATTCGTATGAGTGGAGCACCACAAGACGTTTGAATGCATTGTTGTTGGTCTTTTCCAAACCATGTAATTTATAATGGAAATGCAAACCCCAATTGCTGTAAGAGCGAATACCTATTCGATATTTTCCTTCTGATGAGCAAAGACTACCTGGCACATTGCTAAACTCTACATAATCAACAGTATTATTCTCTCCAAAGCCATGACTCACCAAAGCCGTCGTTAAAATTTTATTATTTTTCAAATCATATATAAACATTCTTTTGGTATATAAATCATAGGAGAAATCGATTAAAATACACCAATCAGAGTTCATACCATTCTTCTTTATGAATGATTTCGCCTCTTCCGCCTTTTGATGAATTTTTGAGACATCAGCGATCTCCTTCACATAGCGTTGCTGTTGTGCTTGTGTTTGATTTGTCTCTTCCGCATAAATCGACACGGAGAATGTGACAAACAGAAAAAATAGAGATATTATTTTTGTTATTGAATTCATCATTACCTAAAGATTATGAATACTATATATCGAAGAAGGATCCTTATCAGAGGGATCCTCCTCTTAAAACATCAACGCAAATTTAGAAGATTTATTGTCCGATTACTATTATTGTGAGTTTAAAACCTGACGGTACTATCATTTGAATCATTCAAAGAACAAGATTTTAACTATATTTGTAACGATAACATTGAATCGATAAGAATATGATTGAAAACATATTAAATATATTAAACCTAAATGCGAACCTTCAAAAGCCCACCATTTCAGGCGAAGAGTTCAAACATGATTATGTAAACCTTGGTCTGCCGAGTGGTCGATTATGGGCAACCTGCAATATAGGAGCATCCATTCCCACCCAACAAGGTAACTATTTTGCTTGGGGGGAAAAGATCACCAGAAGTAATGAGTATTGTTTCAGCAATTACAAATGGGCACAATGCGTATATCCAGGGGCATTGGAGTATCTTATCAAGTACTCAACCACTCCATTATGGCATGACGATCCCATAAAATTTGATTCAATGGGAGAACCCATCTATATTGCACATTGGGAAGGACACGAATATCAGCTCGATCACAAAAGCGCACTAGAGACTTCCGATGATGCCGCAACAAATTGGTCCAATCTATGGAAGATGCCCACAAAGAAAGACTTTGAGGAATTGATGGAAGGATGTTATTGGAAGTGGGCTAATAGTTTTAACGGATCAAAAGCATGTGGAAAAGTAGGCATATCAAAGACAAACAACAATGTGATATTTTTACCCATAAATGATATGGTCAGCTATCAGTTTGATAACAATGATAATGGTTATTATTGGGCGTCAGAAATCGATGAGAAGAATAATGATGAAGCGTATGCACTCACATTCAATCCAAACGAAATGAATGTGAGTTCCATAAGCAGATGTAAAGGATTGAGTGTGAGAGCTGTACTTAACGAAAGAGAATGCGAGAGGTTTCTCAAATAAAAAAACACCCAAAATTGAACAACCTCTATAAAATAAAAAAGACGTAGTTAAACTACGTCTTTTTTTGAGCCTCTTGTCGGATTCGAACCAACGACCCCGAGATTACAAATCACGTGCTCTGGCCAACTGAGCTAAAGAGGCAAGTGGGCAAGCTTACTACATCGCACCGCTACAACCGACGTACCCTTGCTGCGGTCAAGCCCTGGGGGATTAGAAGGGAGCTGGTCGTATAGGACTTACCCGAGTGCAAAGGTAGGTGTTTTTTTTTAATTGCAAACCGATTTTAAGCTTTTTTTCCAAAAGAGGCTCTTTTTTTTTAACAAATGCCTCATTCTTACTATAAAAAAAAGTACCTTTGCACCCGATTTAAGTTTCATGATGGAGAACAATATGGAAAATATCACATCGCATGCCATGCGTTCAGGTTTATACTTGGGCGTAACCTATTCCATATTGAACATTTTGAGCTGGCTTATGCCCTCTGAAAACTCTATCATTCATGCGATTATCTCGCTAACCATTTGCGTTGCGACCTTTTACTTCATCTATCACTTCACTAGATTATACGACGAAGAGGTGTTGCATGGTGGTATTACCTACCAAAAGGCGTACGTATACGGTCTTCGCATGTTTTTTTACGCAGGGATGATCGTTGCGGTTGTCACCTATATTTTTTTCAAGTTAAATCCAGAGACGTTATCCACAATAAAAAGTGACTCATTGAAGATGATTTCACAATGGCTCATTGAAGACAAAACGTTATCAGACTCACTCAAGTCACAAATTGATGGTTACACTGTCAAAGATTACACGATATCAGTATTATGGAGTTATATCATTGTCGGACTTTTCCTATGTTTATTCACCTCCATTTCTTTTCGAAAAAAAGAGGGCGTTAACATAGAAGAGACGAATGCAACAGATAGAGATAACATTAATCAAAATTTAAATTCATAATAACATGGACATTTCGGTCATCGTACCCTTATATAATGAAGAGGAATCATTGCCAGAACTCTTTCAATGGATAAAAAGAGTGATGGATGAACATCACTTTACATACGAAGTCATCTTTGTCAATGATGGTAGTACAGACCACTCATGGGAGGTTATCGAATCATTAGGAAAAGACAATGCAGAAGTCAAGGGTATCAAATTCAGACGTAATTACGGTAAATCCGCTGCATTATATTGTGGTTTTGACAAAGCACAAGGTGATGTTGTCATCACGATGGATGCAGATCTTCAAGATAGTCCTGACGAGATTCCTGAGCTATACAGGATGATTACGGAGGAGAAATACGATTTGGTATCTGGTTGGAAGAAAAAACGCTACGATTCCAAATTGACCAAGAACCTACCTTCCAAATTATTCAATGCGACAACTCGCATTATCTCAGGCATTAAACTACATGATTTCAACTGTGGACTAAAAGCCTACAGAAAAGATGTGATTAAGAGCATTGAAGTATATGGTGAAATGCACCGATATATCCCTTATTTAGCAAAGAATGCTGGATTTGACAAAATCGGAGAAAAGGTAGTTATCCACCAAGCTCGCAAATATGGCGATTCCAAGTTTGGTCTCAATCGCTTTGTGAACGGATACCTTGATTTGCTTTCATTATGGTTTCTTTCCACATTTGGTAAAAAACCGATGCATTTCTTTGGTGTTGTGGGATCTATCATGTTTTTGATAGGCTTTATCGCCATCTGTATCGTTGGTTGGAACAAACTATCCAATATTCTTGCTGGCACCAGTGCACCACTCGTAACCAACAGTCCGTTCTTCTACATCGCACTGACTGTGATGTTAATGGGAACACAGTTGTTCCTTACAGGTTTCTTGGGTGAAATGATTGCCAGAAATTCAACGGAAAGAAACGATTATAAGTTAGAAGCATTACTAAATTTAGACTGATTTTTCATCCATAACGAATAAACGATATGATTGAATTTTTATTAGATATAGCAAAAATCGCCATTCCAGGTGTATTGGTGTTACTCGCCACCTATTATGTGCTGAATAACTTACTAAAAAACGAAGAGAGAAACAGATATTACAATCTTCGAAAAGAGACTGCAAAGACATTGAATCCCATTCGTTTAACAGCTTACGAAAGATTAGCTCTCTTCTTGGAGAGAATCCAACCAGACTCCCTGCTTCTTCGTGTGCAACAAAATGGAATGAAGGCAAAGGAACTTCACTTGGCTCTTCTCACCACTATCCGCGAAGAATTCGAGCATAACGTAACGCAACAGATATACGTCAGCAACGATGTATGGATCGTCACTAAAAATGCAAAAGAGAGCATTGTGCAATTGGTCAACACTTGTGCAAGCGAAGTGCCCGACGATCTACCAGCTATCGAATTGTCTAAGATCATCATCGAACGTTATGGTTCAATTGAGACGACACCAGTGGACATGGCACTAAACATGTTGAAATCTGAGGTCAAATCATTCTATTAATATAATAAGCAATGAATATTCTAGAATTAGCTCAAAAAAGACACTCCGTCAGATCATACACCTCTCAAGCAGTCGAGCAAGAGAAGCTGGATTATCTGTTGGAGACTGCAAGATTGGCTCCATCAGCCGTCAATCTGCAACCTTGGTCTTTTATTGTCCTTCAAAGCGAAGAGGCAAAAAGAGACATTCAAGAATGTTATGACCGAGACTGGTTTAAGACTGCCCCACTTTACATCGTAGTATGCGGCAATCACCACATCTCATGGAAACGTGCGAGCGACAATAAAGATCACTGTGACATAGACATTGCCATAGCCACCGAACACATTGCCCTTGCTGCCGAGGAAGTCGGATTGGGCACCTGCTGGGTGTGCAACTTTGATGCTGCCAAATGTCACAAGTTGCTGCAACTGCCAGAAGGCATCGAACCGATTGTCATTCTGCCTATCGGCTACGCGTCAAATGATTTCGTCGTACAAGAGAAAAAAAGGAAACCGTCGGAAGACATTATCTTATATCTATAATGAAGGTGCATAGAGAGAATCGAACATACCAAAGAATTTTCTGTGAGGCCATCGTTTCACTGCTCTTTGTGTCGGCTCTATTCTCCAGTTGTGTGAATGATCACTGCAACGAGAACATGTATGCACCACTGAATGTCGCCTTTTATTCCGAAATAGACACCTCTCAACAGGCAGGTCTGGCATTTCTACTTGTGCAAGGGGTTGGAACGGACTCCATCACCTTGGCAACAAACCTATTCAATATAAACTTGACACTGAATGCCAATCACCCCACCTCTTCTTTTGCAATGGGATTCCCTCTTCCCGAAGCCGATTTTTTCATTCAAGATAGAGAAAATCACTTCATCTCACTTATAAACGAGCAATCCTACACTTTGAATGGAAAGATTAACGACGATATCTATCTTTTCAATAACAGATTAGAAGACGCTAAGAAATTTCTTAGCATGGGCGATGATTCTATTTTCATATTTCAGAAAATAAAATTTGACACGTTAAAAGTAACCTACGATCGCACTATTGAATTTGTCTCTGCCGAATGTGGATGCATGAATACATACACGTTGAAGACAGCAGGATTCATTCATAAGAGAATCGGAGAAACCATCATTAGTAATCCACTAATAAACAGCCAAAGCAATGAGAAACATATTCGCGTATATTTGGAAAATTATTAGTGTGCTACTACTATTTTCCGTGTCCATATCAGTGGATGCCAAAGAAAAATCGGATGGACATCCACAAGAGACATTATATGGAGTATTCGTAGATGCGGATATTTTACATCCCATTTTTCATCTATTCAACCATGACAGGATGGGACTAAATGCTGATATCCAAATAGATTTATGGCATAAGCTATACCCTACTTTCACAGTGGGATACGACTGGTATGATGCATCCGACGAATATGCATACCCCATTGCTGCCAACAACAACCTCTACAAGGTGGAAGGATTATACTTCAGAGTAGGCGCTCTTTACAACATTTGGAAGAAAAACTATTCAAAACCGCTTAATCCGATGGCCTTTCTGGGAGTAAACTACGGATGTTCTCCTCATTTTCAATATACAATAGAGAATTATCCCATTAACAACGAATATTGGAGTGCTAACAACAATACATTTCAAGCGAACGGATACACCGTATCCCATTGGGGTGAAGTGGTAGGAGGAGTGAAAGCTCCCATCGCAAAGAATTTCTGCATGGGTTTCGAGGTCATGTACAAGTTTTTATTGCACATCAGAGACCAACAATCCGGCAACAACCTCATTCACCAATCTTACTCTCCGGGGTTCGGAGATAAAGAGTCTGGTATGTGGGGATTCAGATACACGATAAGTTATTTTTTCCATTTATAAAAAACAAAAACAATGGTCGACACTAAAACGCTAAATCGAGCAGCAGACAACATTCGCATATTAACGGCTGCAATGGTTGAGAAAGCTAAATCAGGACATCCAGGAGGCGCCATGGGAGGTGCAGACTTCATCAACGTCCTTTATTCGCAGTTTTTAACTTACGATCCTTCGGATTGCAATTGGATAAACCGCGACAGATTTTTTCTAGATCCTGGACACATGTCTCCTATGCTATACTCCGTATTGTTGCTGAGTGAGAAACTCACAATGGATGACATCAAAGCGTTTCGTCAATGGCAAAGCCGCACTCCTGGTCACCCAGAAGTAAACTTGGAATTAGGCATAGAGAACACTTCCGGTCCGTTAGGACAAGGACATACAATGGCTGTTGGTGCAGCTATTGCAGAACGTTTCTTATGCGCTCGATTCGGAGAATGGATGAGCCACAAAATCTACACATTTGTCTCTGACGGTAGTATTCAAGAAGAAATCTCTCAAGGTGCTGGACGTATCGCTGGTCACCTAGGATTACACAACCTCATCATGTTCTACGATGCCAACAACATTCAACTCTCCACGAAAGTAGATGAGGTGGATTCGGAAGACATCGCCATGAAATACAAAGCATGGAACTGGAACGTCATCACCATCAATGGAAATAATGCACAAGAGATATACGACGCATTAGTAGCCGCTAACAAAGAGACCAAACGCCCTACCCTCATCATCGGAAAAACAACCATGGGGGTTGGTTGTGTGGCAGAAGATGGTTCATCAATGGAATCGAAAGTATCCACCCACGGACAACCGCTTTCTAAAGCAGGTGTCGACGTAGCCAAGACCATTGCTAAATTAGGTGGTAATCCAGACGATCCATTCGTTATCTTCCCAGAAGTGAAGGAGTTATATGCAAACAGAAAGAAAGAATTGTTAGCTATCTCCGCTAAGAAGAAACAAGAGCAAGCTGAATGGGCTAAGAAAAACCCTGAGTTAGCTAAAAAATTGGAATTGTTCTTCAGCGGCAAAGCCCCAGATATCGATTATGCTAAGATCGAACAAAAAGCCAACCAAGCAACACGCGTTGGTTCTGCAACTGTATTGAGTGTATTGGCTGAAAAGGTGGAAAACATGATCGTTGCCTCTGCCGACCTTTCTAATTCGGACAAAACGGATGGATTCTTGAAAAAGACTCATCCTTTAGTTAATGGTGATTTCACAGGCGCATTCCTCAATGCGGGTGTATCAGAATTAACGATGGCCTGCATCATGAATGGTATCGCCCTTCACGGAGGATTATTCGCCGCTTGTGGTACATTCTTCGCCTTCTCCGACTACATGAAGCCTGCTTACAGAATGTCTGCTCTTATGCGCGTTCCTGTTAAGTATGTTTGGTCGCACGACGCCTTCCGCGTAGGTGAAGATGGTCCAACCCATCAACCAATCGAACAAGAGGCTCAAGTACGTCTCTTAGAGCATGTTAAGAACCACAAGGGACAGAACAGTATGCTGGTACTTCGTCCTGCAGATGTTCACGAGACAACAGTTGCTTGGAAGATGGCAATGGAAAACACAGACACTCCAACAGGACTCATCCTTTCTCGCCAGAACGTCAACAACGTTCCTTGTCAAAGCGATGCTTACCAACAAGCATTGGGCGCTGAGAAGGGTGCCTATATCGTAAAAGATTGTCAAGGGACACCAGACATCGTTATGGTAGCAAGTGGTTCCGAAGTATATACTCTATTTGAAGGAGCTAAACTATTGGAAGAAAGGAAGAATCTGAAGATTAGAATTGTCTCTGCTCCATCAGAGGGACTCTTCCGCGCACAATCAAAAGAATACCAAGAGTCTATCATACCATCCAACCTTCCAACGTATGGAATGACTGCAGGTATGAGTCTTACCCTTCGCGATCTTGTCGGAGCAAACGGATATGTGCACGGACTAGATCACTTTGGATATTCAGCACCATACACCGTTTTGGATGAAAAATTCGGATTCAACGGAGAGTGCATCTATAATGAGGTTTGTGATTATTTGAAGCTTAAATAAAGTATTCGAAATATGGAAAATGAAAAGAGTGAGGGGTGATCCTTCACTCTTTTTTATTGGGGAAAGGGGAAGAGAGATAAAAAAATTGTACTTTTGCAAAAAATAAAGATCTGTCGTTTTGAAATACCTGTAATGATGAACTCATCTTATCGTCCGCGCAATCCCGGCCATGATTATTATGGCAAGGGTGTTTATCTCATCACATTGGTGGTGAGAGGAAGAGAACCATTACTTGCCTCGTTCATATCAGAAGGAGGCTGTGAAAAAATTGTCCCGACAGCACTTGGGGAGGAGATGTTCCAGTTTTGGGGTCAGACCGCTGAGCGGCAAGCAGCACATGGCAACCGAGTGGTGACACATGCCTGCGTATGCATGCCCGACCATTTCCACGGGGTGATCGAGGTGCTGGAGCCTATGGAGTGGAATTTAGGGGATATTATGCAGGCGTTTAAGGCGGCTTGCACTAGTAGGTGGAGAAAAATGAATGGGGTTGAGAATCGCCCGATATTGGTCGATTCTAAGGCGTATCCTGATTGGTTGCGAAAAAAAGCCCTAATTCACCGCGATGAGAATGCACTTGTTAATAGCCTCTCCAAAAAACAACGGCAGCAATACTACGCCCTAGTGGGCCGAGAGCACCGCCCGCTATTTGATGACAACTATGACGACACGGTCTGCATTGATGAGCGGCACCGGGAGGCGATGATTGCTTATGTGCAGGACAACCCGAGGCGGGCACTCTTGCGGCGCGCAATGCCCGACGTGATGAAGCGTTGTCTTCATATACAGTTGGCAGGGCATAGTTATGGGGCATTTGGCAACCTCTTCCTATTGCGATGGGCCAGAAAGATACAGGTGCAGTGTCACCGCAAGCATCCCACGACGGGACATCCCTATGAAGAGACGGATGATTATGCTCGCCAGCACGACCAATGGGTGGCAGCCATCCTTGAGGGCTCCACGGTGATTGTGACGCCAGGCATCTCCCGAGGCGAACTACTGATGAAAAACGAGTGTTTGGAGAAGGGGTACCCCCTCATTCACATACAAAAAGAGCCCATCACCCCCTATTGGAAACCTGAGCGGCAACGCTTCGACGCTTGTGCCAACGGCAGTCTGCTCATCCTTGCCCCTTGGGGACTCGACCAAATGCCAGATGTGAACGGTGTTCCCTCTAATAGTGATTACGGCTGTTTCCATAACATGAACCGTCTTGCAAAGGAGATTTGTTCGTTTAGAGGTGCAGGGAAGATTATTAGGAGGTGAGAGAGCTTGCCAGTGTTATTCTTCAAAAATGGAAATAGATCTTATCTCCCCCTATCTTCATAGGATGTTTTTAGAGTATCCTCTTCCGTCAATTCCACCTCTTTCTCAACATAAAAAACGGTATGATTAGGATCTGTCACGTCGACGACAGAATGGTTATCACCATCGCGAATAACAGCCAACTTTATCGTTTTGCCATTTAGTGGCGAGACACCCACCAACGATGCTACCTGCTCTTCATTCTCAGAGACTACCAAAGCATCGACAATACGATCGTCATTAATATAGCCCTTATCGCCATAGAATGTTAGCGTCAAAGAATCTGCCACAAACTCATGCGTGTATAAATATGCCCACAACTCTGCATTAAGAGAATCTTTCACTTGTGTAGCAAGCGAATCTGAATCATTACCTGGAACAGATGGTGCCGGATTATGACATGATGCGAGAAGTGCAAGAAATAAGATCGGAAGTAAAAATTTGTGATTCATAAATTATATGTTTTTAATTTAGGTGAGGGTTATACCAACTGATCTAATAGACGTTCAAAGATAATGAATATTTTCATTTATAACAATTATATCAATAAAATCATACCACAATTAATTATGAATGCTGAAAATAAACCACACATAACGAAAAAGAAAGGGGATAGGATAAAAATGAGATAAAAAAAATTATACTTTTTAGGATAAAAAGAGAAAAGATTTGTATAACTTAGTAGCGATTTAATAATTTAAAAACTTAAAACTGGAAAATTAAAATGGCAAATTCAATTAACTTGGCAAAATTAGACGCTAATGATATTGTTGCAATCAATAACGCAGCATACGCAGGCGCAATCAAAGTAGTTGCTGGTAAAGTAGCAGCAGGTAACGTAACTTTTGAGATCGATGGTAAGACCATCAACTTGTCTGATGCTGGATGCTCTTATTTGAGCACAAGCTTGGAACCAATCAACAGAGCAAAAGCAGAAGAAAGACCTGCTGAGGTTTTATTGGCATTGGCTGCTAAATCTACAGAATTAATCACACCTACAGATTGTACAAACCCAACTGTTAAGTCTGGTGCCGCTTCTACTTCATTTGCAAGAGGAGAAAAAGAACTTGACTTGGCTAAGTTGAGCGATTCTGATATGATTCGTTTCAATCACATCGGAAAAACTGGCGAAATCAACGTATTGGAAGTTAAACCAGGTGAAGCTACTATCCAAGTAGATGGCAACGTAATCGAATTGTCTGATGCTGGTGCTTCTTACATTGACAACAACTACAAAGAGATCAAGATGGCTAATGCTGAGGCAGACCCTACTTTGGTATTGTTTGCATTGAAAGCAGGTACAACAAAATTGGTTTCCGCTTCTAAGGTATCTAACCAAAAGATTGCTAAAGGTGCTATCGACACAGTATTCATTATCTAATCGAATTCAATTTTTATAAATCTTTAAATACAAACAAAATGAAGAAAATTATTCTTTTAATTAGCTGCTTAGCAATTCTTGCTGGTTGCAAAAACAAGAAAGCAGAAACAGAGGCTCAACAACCAGAGGCTCAAGTAACAGAGACAGTTCAAGAAGTTGGTCAAGCTATCGAAGCTGTTAGCCAATTCTTGGAGGAAAACAAAATCCAAGCTAAATCTTTCGGTTTACGTCAAGAAGAAGATGGTACTTGGCAATTGAATCTTAAGAACTTGGATGCTAACGGCGAAGCTGCTGGCGAACTTTTGAAGCTTACTTTGGCTGACAACGTAGAAATCGTTACTTTGGAAAATGGTAACATCTTGTCTTCTGCTTTGAGCGACGAAACAAAGAGCGCTTTGAATAACAAATTCGTTGGATACTGGTTGGATGGAGATAAGATCTCTCACATTGTAGAATTTGCTAAATAAATAAATTCTCACATAAAGTAAAAAGCGGCGTGTTATACATGCCGCTTTTTCTTTTAATATGTCAACGCATGGAGCCTTTTCCACTCCTCCTTATGCTTTTGCCTCTCCGCCTTACTTAAAGCCTTCAAAAAGCCCTCCTTATTCAACACCCGAACTCCATCTCGAATAATCGTCTGCCGACTCAACTCCGCATAGGTAATATCACGTATTTCATAAGTCACATCCACAACCGCTGGCTGATAATCCTTCACCTCCTTTATGGCCCTGAAATAAAATCGTCCTCTCATCTTTTCATAATCAAATTTATCATCTATCGGATCTTGCCACGATTGAAGTTGATACCCCTCCCCTTTCAGATATGCGATAATCGCCTTCAAATTATCCATCGTACAATCTGCATAAAAGTCGGCATCATGCACACCCTCCTCCAATACTTCAGGATAAGTCATGTCTAATCCTAAACTGCCAAACAAGAGACAATCAAACCGCTCCGTCATCTGTCTGGCTATCCTTATCAATTCAAATGTTGGTATCATACTTCCCTCCTTCTTTTACAATCGTAAATCCTTTAATTCTATCTCTCCCTTCATATTCCAATCCGTACACAATTTGCCATTGGGATACAAGATCAATTTATATATTTTATCCCCGTAGTGCTTGCTGATCATCTCTTCATAATCAGACATTTCAAAGCTGACATTCATCTCTCCTTGATATTTATAACCGAAAGAAAAATAGTAATATCCCTTCGTTATATTCGTCAGCTGAAACGCCTCTTTATCCAACGCCTGCAAGATCTCCATAATCTCAATACGATTCTCCTCTATATACTTAGTCGTCACACCATCCTCAATAGAATCATCAAACATGGCCAACTCTCTAAACACCAAGTTCTTCACTCCTATTCTACGGGCAAATTGAATGTATTTTATAATATCATCATAATCCTTCACTCCCGTCTTCTGAATAACACAGACCATCTTCAAATCAACCAATGGTAAGAGCTGCCGAACCGTATTCTCGAAACACTCATTCGTTTTTATCTGATATCTATTTCGGAAATTCATTATTGTTTGATTGACATCCTCATCATAGTGGTGTCTAGAACACTCTATCCTCGTCAACCCACCATCAACAATTATATCACGAAGCTGCTGAAAATCACGTCCAAAACCAGATAAATTCGTATACATAACTCTGTCCGTGATATTATCATACAGATTAGCACACTGCAAGATTGTCTCCAACTGCTGAGGACTCTCCGTAGGCTCTTTTCCAGACAATGATAAGAATAGAGGTCTCTTCTTCACCTGATCAAAAACATCCAACAACCGTAATCTGTAATCCCCTACCAAATCACCACATACCATCACATTACCATCCCTCACCAATTTCTCAGAACAGAATCTACAATTGGCACTACATACATTATAAATATATGGTGTAAAAGATATTTGATCACGTTGATCATACTCCCTTATTTTCACATTGCATTGTGTAGCGAGCTTCTCTGCCAACTTTGCATAATTTAAATAAAATTGCTTCTCCATGATAACCTCCCTCTTTTAATTTGTGTAACTTTTACGCAAATTAAATAATAAAAAATGAGACCACAAAATATTTTGTGTATTTTTTACACATTTTTTATTTCATAAACAATGAAAGTGATTTTTTATGGATATATCGGATGGCAAGTTCTATAACAAGAGATAGATATAAACAGCGTATGCAGCGAGTGTCAGGAAACCCCACAGACGACCGACATAACCATTCTGGCAATTCCACAATGCTGTTATTTTACGCGTTTTAACAAGATCAGAGAGATTTTTTCTAACATTAAGCATACCTATGATGAGGATGACACTAAACAACAAGAACCAAATCAAATCACTTTTAAAATTCTCAAACGATACATGAATAGGAGAAATTGAAGTGGTGATACCCAACACGGCTCCGATATTAAAAATATTAGACCCAATAATATTACCAATCGTTATTCCAACCTCCTTTTTATAGACGGATGCAATAGAGGCTGCCAATTCTGGTAAACTTGTACCAACAGCCACTATGACGATTGAAATAACACGTTCTTCCACGCCCCAACGTAATGCTATTTCAGAAGCACCTTTCACCAACATATCGGATCCAAAAGCTAAAGCTGCAAAGGAAGCCAAGAGAATAACAATATTTAGCAACAAAGAGTGTTTGGGAGATTCAAATTCTTCTTTCGCACCCGATTTCTTCGAATCATATAATGACCAAACAACATATAAAATCAAAAGGAGTACTGCAACAATACCTTCCACACGTGATAGTTCGCCATCCCAACAAGCGAGAAACAACAAGACAGAGAAGAGCAACATCACCATGCCATCCACCTTAATGGATTTTACACTAACAAAAAATGGGAGTAGCAATGCTGTTAATCCGCCGATAAAACTAATATTAGCGATATTAGATCCTACCACATTTCCCAAAGCCATATCCGTGTGACCAGATAGTGCTGCACTTGTACTGACCAACAATTCTGGAGCCGATGTGCCAAAAGAAACGATTGTAAGACCAATTAGGAGCGTAGACATTTTAAATTTGCGAGCCACGTCAGAAGAAGCCTCTACCAAATAGTTTCCTCCAAAGATTAAAAGGATCAATCCTCCTATCAACTGTACATAACACAAATATTGCATATCATCATCTATAGGTGGGGTCTATAGAATTATCTATAAATCCGTTCATTAAATTTCTGCAAATATATAAAAAGTAAAGGATGTACAAAAAGCACATCCTCTACAATCTAATTACCCATTATTATTAAAATCAACGTCTTTTCAGATCGTTTTGTATCCATTTCAAACGTTCGTTAAAGAAATTCTTAATGATCTCCATACGTTGTTTGTAATTCATCTGTCGAGTATCGGAAGTATCATAAGTAGAACATTGTTGATTAGACTCATACGAGAGATTCAGCAGTCTTGTGTGATAATCAATGTATGCATTAATTTCATCAATATGTTCAGCCATAAGATTCACTCTATCCAACACCAATTTTTGGAATTCTTTTTGTTTGAAGAAAATCATAAACCAGTTGGTTGGACCAGATTGTCCTTGATTTTGTTGACCTCCAGGGTTCCATGTCCAGCCGCCACCCATGCCAGCGGATTGTTGTCTTGCACCGATGTAATATCCTTCAGGTTCGTTGTACCAAGCATAGTCGGTGCCTCCACCGCCAAAGCCGAACATACCGCCACCACCGAACATATATTGGAATGGGTTACCACCCCATGCAAGGTCGAAATCCCAGATAGGACCCATACGGATGATACCATCCTCCATAATGTGACAGAAACAACTTGTATACATGTTTCCATCATAGTCCTTACTTAATTCCTTGATGATATACCAATCTGCGAAAGAGTTCAAGTCAATCATGCTCTTCACCTTTGCCCAACTGGAAGCATTCACTTCACCACTATAGGTCGTGTCGTACAAAGCTGCTTCAAGTTCGTTTATCTTATTACTTGCTTCCTGAACTCCTTGATTTTCATTCTCTAATTCAGAATCCTTCAAGTTGAAATAGTTACCACTCTTAGGGCCTTTAAACTGTCCAGTACCTTCTTTCAGATCAGCCTCAACAAGATGAACGCCCGGTGTTCTTTCATCATTTACTCTTACTTGCTCGCAGAAGTAGTAGTTACCAATATGTTTACCATTCAACACCAATTCAACGAATACACCACTTGGAGCCCAATCGGCACCTGTGAATGTTTTAGCAAGGTAATTAGAGAACTCATTACGGAAGAAGGTGCGATCATAATAGTTGGCCATCAAACACCATCTCTTATTCTCCAACATTCCATATACAGAACTCTTCTTATTGAGTTTAACAGCATACGGTTTCTTCGAACAAGACCATGTAGAGTTACCACGACCTTTTACCTGCACCTGATCCGAACCTGCATCATAATCAACAGTACCATCGCTTCTATAAGCGACCATATCCGTTCTCTCTATCCATTTATCCTTACTATTGATACCCTGACCATTAGGCGTATTGATATAGATAACACCAATACCTGAGTTATAGATAGATACCACATAGTTGCGTACCTGTCCGCCTTGTGCCACAACTTTATAAGTCACAGGATGGAGGAAGTTCACAACAGATGTTCCGCTAGTCTGTTCTTCGCCGTTAACATAAGCTTTAGCACCCGACGAAAGCGTGAACTCCGGTTTAAGATCAAAATGAACAAGATACGGAACAAAGATCTTAACGCTATCTCCTGAAATAGTGGCCTTATAATCAGACAACAATGCTGAAGAGTTTGCATTCTTCTTCAACTCAAATGATGATATGGTATTCTGACCATTCGATGGCTCTTTTGCCGTAATATTATCATTCTCGAAGCGAATAGAAAGCCAGTCAAGACGTTTCTTCAACCAACCTTGAATCTCTGCCACATCCGACTCTAATGTACTGCTGTTAGAATAGATCATTGAATTTCCCTTATAAGAAAGAGACAACTCCTTTATCAATGCGTCATAAGACATAGAAGTAATTTCAGTCTTCATCTCATTGAATCTTTCATACAATGCAGAGACGAATTGTGGATTCTCAAACAGACGAGCAAACCATGGGTGACTGCGAAGTACAAAACCTTCAGCCGATTCTCCATAATTACCTAATCCATCCTCCTGAGAATTAACGGGTCCCATAGAAATCTTTCCATCAGCAGAGATAGACAACATAGCGGATTTTACCGCGCCCTTGTCTTTAAAGATTTCATGCAACAAATACCAGTCTACAAAACTATTCACATCTATATTGCTCAAGCCTGAGTTCTTCTTCAAACCACTTTCAAAAGCATCGATATAACCTTTAGCATCCGAAGCCTTCATACCATCTTCATCTTCCAATGTGAAAATCAGTTGATAGGTATCTGATTTGAAGCAATCGGCATCCTCCTCATACTCATTGGTCCACTCCAACAAAGCTTTTGCATTCACACGTTCAGCAGAGATGCGAGCATCTTCCGCCAACAAGTATGATCCTTTATGAACGTTATTTTCAACCAATTCCACTGGAGATGCCTTAGGAGTCCATGACAAGCCCGTAGACTTAGCTGCGATTTCGTATGCAATACGTGTACGTAACAAAGAGGCATCGTCATTATTAGAGTAGATGGAGAATCGTTTACTAGCAGACATATCCAAAAGAGCACTCTTCTTATCCAATTTAACGCTATAAGAGCGTTTTGGAGAGGTTGAATACTTACTACCCTTATATTTCAACGCAACCAAGTTGCTGGAATAGTTAACCGCATCATCCGAAAGCATAACAGTCATCTCGTTATTCTCCGACCAGTTAGTTGACAAAGCAGCGCCATCCGATGTAGTGATATAAACAACAGGGAGACCTGAGTTATACACATGCACCGTATAGGTAGCAACGTTACCCGAAGCATCCACCACTTTATATGTCTGAGGATAGTAGAAGTCTACCTTAGAGACGCCACTCTTTTGCAAAACGCCGTTGCAATAGACATTTCCTGTTGCTTTAAAAGACAATGCTAAATTTGACAACTGAAGCAAA
>JAFRNH010000059.1 GCA_017430235.1 Paludibacteraceae bacterium
ATATACCGATCGAAAGAGCAATAATCTAACCTATTATGTGGAGGGTGCCTATACGGAACCGATCTTTAAGAACCATTTCTTGCAATTCAAGTATCGATATCAAAGAAGGGATGCTAATTCCTATTCTTATGTCTATGACAGAGATGATATGACAAGCTATGTTGATTCGTTGAGCAGTTCGATTGAGAACAATTATAATAATCATCAGGCGAATGTCATATTACAAGGAAAATATGAGAAACTGAAATACAATGTGGGATTTACGTTTCAGCCGCAATCCTCTTCCACATATAATTTTGTAGGTCCGAATAAGGATAATAACAAACGACAGACGGTGTTTAATTTCTCGCCTAATTTGATGTTGAGAATCAAATTTGACAAGCAAAGCAACCTGATGTTCCGTTATCGTGGACAGAGTGCAGCGCCTGATGTAGAGTATTTGCAGGAGGTGATTGACGAGTCCGACCCGTTGAATTTGATGTATGGTAATCCGAATTTGAAACCTACCTATACGCACAATGCGTCGGTTCGTTTTAAGAAGTATATTAGTGAGACTCAGCGCAGTTGGATGGTGAATGCATCCTATCGTATGGTTCAGAATGCTATCATGAACAGGTTGGTGTATGACACGCAGACGGGTGTGCAGTGTAGTTATAAGGAAAATGTGAATGGAAATTGGAATATGGATGGATCCCTTATTTTCAACACACCGTTTAGAAATAAGGATTTCATTTTCAGTACTACCACGAGAGGAAATTATGAAGAGAACGTTTCGTTGGAAAGTGGAGCGTCGATAGAGGAGCAAATGTTAAAAATTTTAACAAAAGTCGTTGGTGCGTCAGAAAAAATTTCACTTACGTATCGAGGTTCAAGATTTGACATGGGATTGTCGGGAATTATTGATTATCAGAGGAGCCGAAATGACATGCGAAAAAGTTCGAATTATGAGACGTTTGATTATCAAGCAGAATATGAGGTGACGGTCAAGTTACCTTGGAAAATGGAACTTTCGTCAGATCTAGATTGGCATTTGTATAAAGGATATTCTGATGGATTTAATGATCAAGAGTGGCTTTGGAATGCTCAATTATCAAAGAGTTTTATGAAAAATAATGCAGGTGTGTTGCGCTTCAAGGTCTTTGATTTGTTGGGTCAGCAAGGAAATCTCTCAAGGAAAATTAGTGATTCATCAATAAGTGACACGGAATATAATACATTAGGCAGTTATTTCCTACTACAGTTTAGTTATAAACTTAATAATTTTCAACAAAGAGAGCGAAACGGTAGAAAAATGTTTGATTATTAAAAAAAAACAAAAAAAAACATAAAAAAACATAAAAAAATTTGCGTATTTAAATAAATTGTTATTTTTGTAGGTGGAAAACTGAATTTAACATAGAATAAGTATGGAAAAGGGATTTTATGAACGCATTTTTAAATGCTTTAATGAACTTCCTGCAATGGTGTTGTCGGAAGATTCGATTAAGATGTTGAACTCAAAGACGAGAGTTATTCAACTCAACAAAGGTGAATACCTTCAACTAGAAGGTGATGTGAGTCGTTTTT
This sequence comes from Paludibacteraceae bacterium, assembly GCA_017430235.1. Lineage (GTDB taxonomy): Bacteria > Bacteroidota > Bacteroidia > Bacteroidales > Paludibacteraceae > UBA1181. The sequence goes on from JAFRNH010000059.1 coordinate 1,567, forward strand.
TGGGAATTGTTGATACGGGATTAATCAGAATCTTTTATCGCAAGGCAGGAGAAGAAATGACGGAGTATTTGGCTAGTGAAGACGAAATTTTCTATGATTGTGAAAGTTTCTTTCGCCAAACGCCAAGTAAACGTTACATTCAGATGCTTGAGCCCTCAGTGCTTTATCTTTGTACAAAGACTGATTTGGACGAGTTGTGTAAACAAAGTAAAGAGATACGTATCTTTTATCGCAATTTGACGGAGCAGTTGTTGCGTAAGAAAAAGCAAAAGACTTTAGATTGTATATTTGAGCCAGCAAAGGTTCGCTATGACAATCTCATCAATCGAAATTCAGAATATGTGTTGCGTGTGCCTTCTATCTTTGTTGCTTCCTATTTGGGTGTGACACCAGAGACATTAAGCCGTATTCGTTCGAAGGTGAAATAATGGTATAGTATATTGTGGTATGTTTAACGAATTTGAATTGAAATTTATATATGAAAAAAGTTGTTATAAATAAAAGATTAGTCTCTGCCGAAATAGAACATGTTTTAGGTCACATTGAATTGTCGATAGAGACAAAACGGAAGTTGAATTCCATTCTCGTTCAGGAGAAGGTCAAGAAACATGACCTGATTTTGAAACCAGGTGACGTGTGCGACTTCTGGGGTGTGGTTCAAAAAGGTATGGTACAGGTGTATCACTATAAGAATAAGAAACTTATATCTGACTTTTTCGCAACAGAAGGATATGGGTTCTTTGACATAGAAAGTTTCATCACAGGAAAGCCAACAGAGGCAACCATTGAAGCTCTTGAGCCAACTGTGTATGTGAAGATGGATCGTGCCAAGTTTTTGAAACTTTGTGATGAGGAAGATGAGTTGAACACTATCTATCAGAGAGTGTTGGAGTTCACATTGATATTGTGTCATAATAGATTGGATTCTGTCTTGAACGACTCTGCAGAAGACAAATATGAGAATTTGGAAAAACGTATTCCAGGTTTAGCTTCTCGTATTAGCGCCATCAATGTGGCATCTTATATTGGTGTGACGCAAGAGACACTTTGCAGAATTAAATCTAAGCAAGAAGATTTTCTTCTTTTCTAAACAAGAAAAGAAAAATTTTTATACTTTTACAATCTGTGGCATCCTGGTTTTGGGTGCCACAGATTTGTGTATAGAGAGTATATCGGAATGTTTAACTTATAATAAAATAAAATTATGTCTCAAATTTCAGATTTAATCTTGAAGCAAGTACAATCGGCTGCTTCACAAAGTGGTTTGGAAAACAATGTCTTGAATGGTTTGTCTGACTCTATCCTAAATAGTCTGAAGCAGACAGCTCAAACACCTAATGGTATTGAACAATTGACTTCTTTGTTTACTGGAAATACTTCTGCAGAATCAAGCCCTATCACTAAATTAGCATCTCAGATTTTTTCATCTCAGGTTGCTCCTAAATTGGGATTGAACGCATCTTCGGCAAGTACTGCAACTAGTTTGTTGCCAACTATCATTAGTGGCTTGGTTGCTCTTCTTACAAAGAAAGGTAGCGGCATCGATTTGTCTTCTATCTTGAGCTCATTGGGTGCTGCAGTCTCTTCTAAATCCACAGCAGGTAAATTGGTCTCTGTACTTGGAAAATTGGGAGGTCTGTTTGGAAAAAGAAAATAATTGAAATCAATTTGATTGAAAAGATAGAAATGATGAAGTGGCTTCCTTTGTGGGGCCACTTCTCTTTTGCAGGGTAGCCATGGCCCCGCTGTAGGGAGGTGGCGTGCCGCGTCCGTGTCTGTTATGTCGTACCGTTGTTGTTATGTCGCGTGTGGCGTCCGTGTCCGTTATTCCGTACTGTTGTAGGAAATATTTTCCTTTTTTTTCTTTTTTCTCCTTTTTTATGATAAACCTACTTTGAAAATCGTTAACTTTGGAGGTTGAAATTATATCGGATATTAAAAAAGATAAGAATATGTCAGAGTTAAACATCGATTGGGCTAATCTTAAGTTCGGCTATATGCCGACGGATTACAATGTACGTTGCTATTTTAGAAATGGCGCGTGGGGAGAAATAGAAGTAAGCTCGGAAGAGTCTATCAACATCCATATGGCAGCAACATGTCTTCACTATGGACAGGAGGCTTTTGAGGGTTTGAAGGCTTATCGTTGCAAAGATGGTAAGATTCGTATCTTCCGCATGGAAGCGAATGCTGAGCGTTTACAATCCACTTGCCGTGGTATCTTGATGCCAGAGTTGTCAACAGAGAAGTTCTGCGAGATGATTAAGAAGGTGGTGAAATTGAACGAGCGTTTCATCCCGCCATACGAGAGCGGCGCATCTCTCTATATCCGTCCGCTTTTGATTGGTACAGGTGCTCAAGTAGGTGTTCATCCAGCTAATGAATATCTTTTCGTTGTGTTCGTTACTCCAGTAGGTCCTTATTTCAAGGGTGGATTCTTCGCTAATCCATACGTTGTGATCCGTGAATATGATCGTTCTGCTCCTCTTGGAACAGGTATCTATAAGGTCGGTGGTAACTATGCAGCTAGCTTGTTGGCTAACAAGAAGGCTCATGACTTAGGTTACGCTTGTGAGTTCTATTTGGATGCAAAAGAGAAGAAATATATTGATGAGGCTGGTGCTGCTAACTTCTTCGGTATCAAGAATAATACTTATATCACTCCTAAATCAACTTCTATTCTTCCTTCTATCACAAACAAGAGTTTGATGCAGTTGGCAGAAGACCTTGGTTTGAAGGTGGAAAGACGTCAGATTCCTATCGAGGAACTTGAAACATTAGAGGAGGCTGGAGCTTGCGGTACTGCTGCTGTTATCAGTCCAATCTCAAAGATTGATGATTTGGAGATGAATAAGTCATACGTTATCTCTAAGGATGGTAAGCCAGGTCCTATCAGCAAGAAATTGTATGATAAACTCCGTGGTATCCAATATGGAGAAGAACCAGATGTTCACGGCTGGGTAACGGTTTTGGATTAATATAACAATGATAATATTGGTATCTGCGTAGAGACGATGTGCACATCGTCTCTACTTTTTTTATATGATTCATAAGTTGTTAAGTTCGCTTTGCTGTTCCAAATAATTGTCGTACTTTTGAAAAATGAAACAATATGGGTTACAAATGGAAACGAAAGGTTCTTCTAAAGAATACGACATCAAAGATAAACTGGAATGGATGCTTATCTTCTCTAGTGAGTTCGGTCAGCGGTTCGGACTTACACTGAAGCAGGCATATAACTATCTGTGTCGCTATCAGGCTATAGACTTTATTGACAAACACTATGGTTATGTTCATACACAGTCTTTCCAGTCGATGATTGATGACATTGGAGAATACTGCCGTAGGAAAGGAGGTATGCTCGTATGATTTTGTATCATGGTACCAATGTTGAGTTCGACCATATAGATCTCACTCGTTCTAAACCCAACAAAGATTTTGGACAGGGATTCTATCTGTCGGAAGATATCAAACAAGCCCAAGAAATGGCTCAAGCAAAAGTTGACCAACTTGAAACTGGTAGCCCCATTGTAATGTCTTATGATATTGATGAAACAAAAATGAACTCGTTAAGACTTTTGCGTTTTGACACTTACAGTGAAGAATGGGCAAAGTTCATTTTGCTTAACCGCAATAATCCTAACCGTGAACCCGCACATGACTACGATATTGTAATTGGTCCTATAGCAAATGATCGTGTAGGTGTACAATTGTGGAAATATGAAACACATAGTATTGACCTGCCAACGCTTGTACGTAACCTGCATTACATGAAAGGTATCACTATTCAATATTTCTTCGGCACCGAAAATGCCATTAAACTTCTGAAAAGGATATGAGTGAACACGAACAAATGATACTTGATATGGTTAAAAACCTAGCCGCATTGCTGACAGAAGAAAATCCTACACTTTCTGCAGAACAGGCTCTTTCATTGGTGATCAATTCTGATACCTATCAGCGTTTGTTGAATACTAACACCCGACTTTACTATCAAAGTCCTCGGTATGTATACTCTTTTCTTGATAATGAATTAAAAACGGGGTCGGTAAAATAATTACCATTGAATGTAGTTTTATTAACGTTGTGTGTTTCCCAAGTTGTTGTTCCATTCTACAAAAAACATTAATTCGTTCAGTTGGATTGAATGAATTAATGAAAATGACAGGACGTTTGTGGGACCGTTAGTAATAACTTATCTCCGTATTTCCAGGATCTCAACACGTTTCTCCCCGTAAGAGGAAATGACAAACCATTTAGGTAAACATTTCGATGGGTTGTATGGTGGTCGATTGAGTGTTATCAGCATATTAACTGGAATTGTGTCGGTCTTATATCTCATTGGAAGGGTAATGGTACTGCCCATAGTATCGTAATGATGTAGTTCATACCATATGTTTTCCATTTTTTTACCGTATTCATCTCTCACAATAAAATAAGCAGGAGAAGTGGTGGACGCAGGTATCCAGCATGGCGTTTCGTTTGTATAGACTTGGCTGTTGCCATTCTCATCTGTATAGCGTATCTCTGGTGTGTATTTATGCACGATGACGGGTGATAGGGTATAGGTCTTTTCTGCCAGACAGGTGTTGCTAAAGTTATCGTAAATTGATACTTTTACGCTTCGTTCCGCTTTTGCAATACCTTCCACATGAAATGATATAACATTTATAGGTTTTGTATATAATGTGTCTTCATAAATAGCTGATGTTTTTCCTTGATAGGGACCAAGGTTTCCTTGATCAACGCAAATTCGTAGCGAAGCTTTTATGGCGTTTTTCTGTTTTAGAAGCAATGTGTTCCTGTCTGCTCTTTTTATATAGTCAATGTTTGTAAAATACTTCTGAATGACCTTTTCATCTTTAATTAGTTCTTCTATAGCGAAGTTAAAAGAGCCGGAATCTCTGAGAACTTCAAATCTTTTGGTCTCTTGGCTTGCACCTTGCTTCTGTGCTAATCCATTATGGGGAAACAAGATGAATATAGATAATATGTAGAATAAAAGGTTTCTCATAATACAAGTTTTTTATAGAAAATAATACAACTCTGCAATAACTCATTTCCGTATTTCCAGGAACTTAACACGTTTCTCCCCGTAAGAGGAAATGACATACCATTTAGGTAAACATTTCGATGGGTTGCGTGATGGTTGGTTGAATAGTGCCAATACTTGAGAAGGGATCGTGTCGGTTGTGTATCTTATTGGTAGGTCTCCCATTGAGTCGGAACAATATATTGAATACGTTATATTTCCCATCACTCGTTTGCCGTATTCATCTCTCACAATAAAATAGGCAGGAGAGGAGGTGGATGCAGGTATCCAACAAGCTGACTCGTTCGTGTAGACTTGATTGTTGCCATCTACATCCGTGTATTGTATCTCTGATGTGTATTTATGCACGATGACGGGTGATAACGTGAATGTTTTTTCGGACAGACACGTGTTGCTAATATTGTCATATATTGTTACTTTTACGCTCCTTTGTCCCTTTTCTACACCTTCCACCTTAAATGAATTAATCTTAATAGGGTTCGTATATAAAAAGTTAGTACTAATTATTTGTAGTCCCTCAGTTGAGTATCCTTGATAAGGACTAAGTTCTCCTTGGTCAACACAAATTCGCAACGAAGGTTTCATGGAGTTGTTTTGTGTGATAAGCAACGTGTTTTTGTCAACCCTCTTTATATAGCTGACACTTTTTACGAAATACTTCTTCCGAATTACTTCATCTTTAATGAGTTCATTTACTGTGAAGTTAAAAGAACCTGAATCTCTGAGGACCTCGAATCTTTTTCCCTCTTGTCTTGACCCTTGTTTCTGTGCTAATCCATTGAGGGGAAACAAGATGAATATGGATAATATGTAGAATAATAATCTTTTCATAATCTGTTGCTCAGAATCCGATAGTAATAGTTTTAGTTTGTCCAGCTTCAATATTTATTGTTTTTTTCTCTGATTTTGGATAAAGAAGATATCCTTTTGCTTGAGTTGCCTTGATTTCGTAATTTCCAGCGTCATGCTCTGTTATTTCGTATTCTCCATGTGCGGGAATCGTTGGGATTCCTTTGCTTCCGCCGTGAGTGTTAAGTCTTTTATATTCAACCTTATACGGATAAGATGACCTGTTTTTAATTATAATTTTAATAGTTTTAGAGTCGCTGTATGCTTTTGCTCTAGCGGTCAAGTCTTTTGTCATTATCTTAAAGATATTATGGATCTTTGCATTTAAGTTATTGTATTTGTCATACAACTCGCTTATTTTAGAAGTATAATCTGTATTGGCACAACAAGGACCGTTGATGTCACATGTCAAGTTACTACAGTTATAATATTGTTCTTTTATTTTCGGTAATAAATTCTGTGCTTCCATTTCTAGATTTTCCCAATCGGGTTTAATCGTTTCGAACTCTGAAAGATAATGCTCGCATATTTTTTGGTTTTCTGAGTTTCCATCCTGCAAGAGGATTAATACACTCATAAATAATTCTCCTGCCTCTTTTTGTTCTGATGTACCATCTTTAGACATATATTCTTCCATTATTACATCTAAAGAACTTTTTGTTAGATGTGCATCTGCTAGTTTTCCTAATCTAATAGCGTCAAGGTAATTTTCATTTATTGAGCTTAACTTTTGTTCTTTGCCTATATTCCATATGATTCCTTCACATCCATATAATGAGAAATCAGAAAAGAAATAACGAGATATCCATGCGGTTGACTCGTCGTTTAAATCGTTCAAAGCATTCATTAGACAATCAGTCACAGATGATATTAGATTTGGGGATGTTTGTGCTTTTTCTATTAATCTCTGTAAATTTTGAGTGTTGATTTTGGGTCCTTCTACTTCTATTTCCACCTCAAAGCCTGACTGAGAGAATTTTTTATTGACCTCATTTCTATTCGAATATGCGAGTCCGTATGAATTACCTTTATTGTTCAACTTTGCATCTACTCCTGATTCCAATTTTTTTTTCACTTCATCCTTGGTGATTTTTTTTGATAAAACGACCTTTATAGATGACGATTTCCCATAGCCTGAAACATAATGTGAACCATATCTGGTTTTAAATGTCTCGAAATTTTCATTAGTTATTAATTGTTGTGCATCTGTTGTAAAAACGGGATCATCTAGATAAAAATAATTGCCGAAGTCTATTGTGGCAATAAATATCAGACGCTCTACTTCCTTTGAAGAGACAGAAGTCATCTCGTCCAAAATTGAAGCATTTATATTAAAAATGTTGGTAAAGGATGCATTTGCCGAGTAATGGTTTGAGTTGAATTTGGAAAATTCATAATCGTTTTTTGTATAAAAAACATTTACGTTCGTTTTAGCTCCGCTTTGTTGCCTTTTTATTCGGCTAAGATCTCTAGATGCACTTGTAAAACAGTTCCTTGTAGGTGAAAACGGGTCTGTAATATTAAAACCTTTACCAATTTCAATTGCAGCTTGTTGATCTTCTGTTTTAAAAAAAGATGCATCATAACTGCTTCTACTTTGTGCTAATAATGAAATAAATGAAAGCACAGATAATATGGTTGTTGCTAGTAACCTTCTCATATCACATAAAATTAAATTCTATTTTTGATAATTCTCTCTGTAGAGCTCTTTATCCGAAGATACATGAAACCTCTAATTCTCAAATACATCTACTTGATGTATTTAATTATTGAACAGCATTAGCCCTAATCACTTCACATTTGAATGTAGAAACATCTCGTGGAAGTTTTACTTTTTTCTCAAAAATCTTTGGCTGAGATGTAATAGTTTTATCTATATATACATCTTCTGAGCCAACAAATACATTGTTTTTTGAAAAAAAACTAATACGTATTACCACGTCAGTGTATTTTGTATACTGTGCCTTGTTTTTTATATGACCTCTAATGGTCCATTTACTATTAAATATTTTTTCTGGTGACAAAATTTCTGCATTAACGTCAATGTACAAAATGGGCCATTTCATCTCATTTTCCATCTCGAATTGTTTCGTTTGTAATTCACGTAATTTTTGTTCGGCGGCGCTATTGTTATTACATGAATAGAATGAAAGCATAAATGTCAACAGAATCAATGATACACAAATCTTCTTCATATTGTGAACTGTTTAAATATTAATATACATTGTAATCCTTATATCTAGTATAATCAGCTAAAAAACTTTACAGTAGTAATAGTCAAGTCCTTTTGCCTTGTTTAACTAATTTTTAAAAAGACTTAACTATAGATTCTATAGAATCATCCATCTTTATATGTCCAGTTCCCAACAATATGTTATTATGGGAATAAAAATTTTAAGATGACTAGTTTGTAAATTTTTTAGTTCTATTCTTATTTTGTTGAGTTTATCCACATACCGACAAAAAAGAAGCGTGAAACTTAACCTTGTTTCCCGCTCCCTTGGTATTTGGCGTAACCTGTAACTGCAAGAAATTAAAGTTAAGCTCACGCTATAAGCGTGAGCAACCTTAACCTATATCTTCAGTTACTTATAAATCGCCAAATTTAAAGGGAGAAGAATCTAAGCTAAATTGCTTTTGTCGTTATGTATCTTTGCATGTACAGGTGTCTCTATTCTTACCTTGCACATGATAAATTATAAAAATTTTAACCGTTTGTTGAATTAAATTTGCAATAGAAATTGGGCATCTTATTGATTTTTAGTATTTTGATGGTGTAAAAACAAAATCAATACTATTTTATTGTCTTGAAGTGCACAATTTTGTCACAAGTTTAAAAAGAATTTATGTGATTTGCAAGCAATTTGCAGTCTTTTGATTCATCCTCTTTTCGTTTAATCTCTTCTTATATAATTTTCAGCAAATCATAAAAACATTAAAATCTCTTCTTAAAGCCGTTCTATCTTACATTTATGATCTTTCGTTTTCTCATCGTAGTTGATGCCGACGAAGAGAAGGTCGCCTTTGTAGTTGTTCAATGCTTGACAATAGTTTTTGTCCTTGATTTGCTGCAAGGCACTTTCTGCACTCTTGTTGTGTTTCAGTTCGATCACCATGGCTGGGATGTTGGGCAGGTATGGGATCAATACTAGGTCTGCATAGCCTTTGCCCGTAGGCAACTCCTTGAAGATCGTGTAGCGGGTGTTGGCGTAGAAATAAGCCAGACAGATGGCACTCTGAAAGCAATGCTCGTCGTTGTAGGTGAGTGGGTTGGTCACCTCGGTGTGGGCAGCGTCGAGTGCATGAGCCACTGCCTCCTCGTTGCCTTGGATAGTATCGTCGAGGAGCTTTTTGGAGGCGTTGATGATGGAAAACAACTTGGCATAATTGTCGTCAAATTTTACCGCCTTAACCCATTCTTGTCTTACTTCCTCGTTTGGAATACAACAGGTCATGGTGTCCTCATCGTAGGAGAGGTAACCTAAATGTATCAGGTAGGTGAAAACATCATCCTTTCCCCTGAAATTAAGTGTGTTGGTATAGGAGGTCACATCCAGTTCGACATTCTTTCCAGCCAGCATGCTGACCACATCGTCCCTTATGCCATTGAAATTTAGCTGTATGTAGTCTGACACAGCCTCGAACGAACCTGTAGTACTCCAATTGTTCCTACATTTCTTGTCCAGCATGGCGCAGACAATAGAGTGTGAGTTGTGTATTCGCAGGTCATTCAGTTTATAACCGTTGTACCAGCGTGCACATTCATCCTTGTCCATGTCGTATTTTTCACACAGCGCCTTCACTTCATCCTCTGTAAATCCTATGATCCCTGCGAACTGGCGTGGACGTATCATCGTGTATTCCATAAACTCATTGAGCTTAGATTGCACCTTGTCCCTGACGATTGGAATGATGCCCGTGATGTAGGCGAGGGCGATGGCGGGACGGATGGTCGTGCCTTTGAACAATCCGTTCAAAAAGCTCAGGTAGTTGTCGAATAACGAGTTCGGAACCCGTTCCCGTACCAAGATATCATATTCATCAATAATGATTACAAATTTTTCCCCTGTTTCCGCATATACCCGGAGAATACATTGGTCTATACTGTTGTCCTGCTCCGAAAAAGCGATGTCCTTGAACTGTATCTTAAATTCATCCGCGACACGCTTGTCAATCTGACTTATTAGTTGCGCCTCCTCGTTTTTTTTCTTGGAATTTTGATATAACTCGTTCAAATCCAACTTGATGACGTTGAATTTGTTCAGGTACTTGTCAAAACCGGACACTTGTCCGAGGTTCATCCGGCTGAATACATCTTTTGTGTCGCAACCTTTTGAATAATAGGCCGATATCATGTTGCCCACCATGCTCTTGCCGAAACGTCGGGGACGAGAGATGCAGACAAAATCCTCCTTGGTACTGACCAGTTTGTTCAGTTCCTCTATCACCAAGGATTTATCGATGTAAATTCTTGTCCCTTTGTCTTCCAAGAATGCGTCCGCATTCGGATTCAGATATAAGCCCATATTGTATCCTTTTATTAGCCTTACAAAGATAAAATTTTTTCGAAATAATTACGAATGAGTCATAGTGCTTCCCATTTTTTTACAACAGATTAACATAAAAACATTTTATTCCGTGTCGCCCTTTCAGGGCTCTGTCCTCACCCGTCATCATTTCCACATAGGGGCTTACGCCACCTGCCTATGATATGTCGTCCCTTCGGGACTGGCGACAGTACTATAGTTATGGGTAAAACGTTTTTGTTTTATGTGTCAGATTGAAACCACAAAGTGGAATTTTTGCCCCCACTCTTCAGTCATAGAGCTTCCCATTTGACAACTGGTTAATCTGTCATTTTTTTAACCATTTATATCCATTGATGCTATATACTCCTTGTGAGAGTGTCACGTTGCGTATCTCATCCTTGTCCATTGAGATAGTCTGCACGATACGTCCGTTCATGTCACAAATCGTCACCACCTGATTTTTGAGAGAGTGGAGTGTGATGTACTCCTCATCTTCATAGATGAGTAGGGCTAATTCTTGCTCCTCCTTGTCGGAGAAGATGATTTCATCGTTATTTGTGGTTTGTTCATACCCCTTCGACTCTATCCATTTTTGATAGCTGCCATCCGATTCGTCTGTGATAGGTGCGTAGTTGTATTTTTGCGAATCGAAACAGAAGGCGAACTGACACGCATCTAACTTTTCCCAATTGCCAATGCCCGCAATTCCGTTAGCAGTTGGTGAAGCACTGAAATTGGTCAGTGCTTTCGAATTGTTGTTTCTTGGTTGAAAGTAGAAATAACCGTCGTGTGTGTTGGAAGATGTGATTTTCCACTGTTGGTCTTCTCGTCCGGTGGAGTCGGAGAGGAAGACACCATCGCTACCTGCCGTCAGTGCTTCTCCTTGTGCTGTGGTTAAGATGGCATAATTGCCGGTTGTGGAGACACGGAAGGAGAGGTTGATCTCGTCGTTATCTTCTGTCAATAGAATCTTCCCATCTTTGTTGGAAAGGATCTTGTTGGCATTTTTAGAGAGGAGCAGATAACTTTTTCCTTCTTCAAAATGATCTACTCTTCTATATCGGTTGATTTTATCGAAGATGGAGAGGTCCCATTCAGAATAGAAGTGGATGATTGGGTAGCCGGTTCGCATATCAATAGGTAGCCAGATATGCCATGACTCGCCTACGTTAGCGTCGCTGAAGTAGTCGCCACCTTTCCAACGGTCTCCCATGAAGATGTAGGCATCATATTTATTAGGTACTTTAAAGACGTAGTTGCTTTGTGAATGGTAACTCTTGTTGTAATCCTTGTCCACGCATGGATTGCCCTTGTCATTCCATCCACTGAGAGGCAACTGAGAGTAGGAGGAGTGAGCAGGATTAGGGTCCCAGCCTGTGCAACCTGATGTGATAGCCACGAAGCGTTTATGGTATTTGAAGATGGCCGGAGCTTCATATTGTTTTTGAACAAATATTCGTTCCCACGTGTTGGATAGATCCAGATAATCTTTTGTCAGCAGCGTGCCGTGCATGGTCATGTTCTCTTCGGCCGAACCGAAGTGATAGCCAGCGTTGTAATCAGGGTCGAATAGGAGTGTCTGGTCGCGAGAACCAGAAGGTTGCTCATCACCCCTCGGACGCATGGTTTTAAGGAACGTGTAAGGTCCAGTGATTTTATCACTGTATAGAATAGCCACACGAGAGGCGGCATAACCCGAACCGTTTTCCCAATGCACCCACATGACATATTTGCCTGTGTTGGGACAATACATCACCTTCGGACGTTCCAAGGTGCGTCCGTAGTTCATGTCTTGGTAGTCGTTGCGTAGCGCAGCTTCCGGACATTTATAAGCCATTCCCTCCAGTTTCCAGTTGTATAAGTCTTTTGAAGTATAGCAGACGATACCATTGCTTCTGACGGGAGAGGGACGATAGTTCTCGCCAAACCAGTAGTAGGTGCCGTTTTCATAGATGACACAACCACCATGAGCATTGATGTGATTGCCGGCTTCGTCATACCAGTTCATACCTAAACGAAGAGCAGAGCTACCTATATGAAAGGATTTGTAAGGTTGCTCAGGTTCGCCATCCACACGAATCAGGTGCCAGTAATGTTTTCCATCCGTACCATCCTTGTCGCTATACACACCTTTGCCATCGCTTGTGCCATCCGTTCCCAAGTATTTACTGTTGGAAGCAAATTGGAAGCGAACATATAGGTCCTCGTTGGGAGCATAATCGATTTTGAAGCGAGCCGTGTTGTTGGAGGATGAGTTGGCAAGGTTGACGTTATATTCGCCAGAGGCGTTCAGATAGGTGTTGGAAGCCACATTTTTAATGGCGTATGTATTGTTGCCTGCCGCTTCGAACACAAACTGTTGAGCCGTGTTGAATTTTCGGTTTTTGATTTGAATGTTGTTGTTTTCGTTGGATAAATAGCGGTTGCTGGCATGCATGATGTAGTATTTCTCCCCAGTGACAAAAGCAGGGTTGCGTTGGTTGTTGTAGTTGGTGAGAGCTGTGTTTAATGTTTGGGTAGCGGTGATGATCTCTTGCTGAGAAGAGGCGTTTTGTAGAGTGATATCAGCATCATCTATGGCATCTTGCAGTTTTTTGCGTGTGGCGCTGGAGAACTGACCTTCCTTGTCTCCCTCTATGGTTGAGGCTAGTCTGTTTTCAGCCTTGGCAATGATGGTTTGCAATCCATCGGTGACTAACTGAGAGCCGTTTGCCTCGCGAAGATACCAGTAGTGCAGGGTCTCTTTGCCGTTCTTGTCGGAATAGACGCTACTGCCAGGAGCTGTACCATCCGTACCCAAGTACAGATTGTTGTCAGCGCATTTGAATTTGACGAAGTCGCCGCCGCTGCTCTCTATTGAGAATTTGGCCACGTTGCCAGTGGAGGAGGAGTATTCAGTGTTCCATGTCTCCTTCTTGGCAATATTGGTACCCGTTTTTTTGTTCTTAATCAGATAGTAATTGCCCGATTGCACAAATTGAAAAGTTTGGCTTTCAGAAGCATCGAAAGTATGAAGATTGGGGGTTCCATCCACAGATGAGAGTGCCATACCGCTGGAATGGAAGATATAATAAGACGTTTGAGTGCTTACAGCATACAAGCATATTGTGAGTGCAGCGAAAAAGAAAGATAAAATAGTTCTTTTGTTTATCATGACAATTTTTTTATGTTTATGTTTACGTGTATATGGTTTTTCAAGCGACTAATTTACAAATAAATATAAAAACAGGAAGATTAAGAGACTGAAAAAAAACAACTTTTTATTGAAATTTTCAATGAAACATTTTTAAAGATGACTTATTTTGATTAATTTGCATGGATTTTCAGATGGAACCACTGAGAATTATTGTGTTATATATACCGTGAAAGGACAAATATTACATATAAATATTAACAGAACGAATATTATTAGAGATGAAAAAGGTATTTTTATTTTTGGCGGTGTTTTGTGCAGGATTGTTTGTCTGGGCTGAAACCCAAATTAATTTTCACTTGTCGTTTGGATGGGTTGAGACAGTGAACATATCTGAGATTGACACCATTCGATTTGTTGGGAAAGAAGTAAGAACGGAGGGAGAATACGTTAAGAATTTTTCGCGAGATATATTGGATAGCATTACATTTACATTGGCAGATCCTATTATGGTGGAGGATGAAGACGGGACGGATAATGACTCAAATTGAGGATTGATTATTTAGTTAAGGTTCAATGTTGTCGCTTCGGTTGAGTGGTGACCAAAAGTGCGTATGAGACAACGACAAACAAAGTGAATGTAATTTTTTTTGAAAAAACAAAGTGAAAAATTTCGTTTTGCTAAAAAGAAATTTAACTTTGCTAAACACAAAACAAAAAAAATGTTAATTTGCTTTTTAGAAAACAGCAAAGAATCTTTTTAACGTTGAAATATAAGTTAAATTTTATTATAGAGAATTTATGGAAAGATTGTTTTTATGTGTTCTATTAGCTTCGGTGTTAGCTTTGGGATTCGCCTATTTCTTCTATCGATGGATGAAGAAAGAGGATGAAGGTTCGGACTTAATGAAACAGATCGCACAGTATGTAAGAGAAGGTGCGATGGCGTATTTGAAACAGCAATACAAGGTGGTGATTATTGTGTTTGTGGTATTGGCTGTGTTGTTTACGATTATGGCTTATTGTGGATTACAGAACAATTGGGTTCCATTTGCGTTCCTGACAGGAGGTCTCTTTTCAGGATTGGCAGGATTCTTTGGAATGAAGACGGCAACCTATGCATCCGCGCGTACAGCCAATGCAGCCAAGAACTCGTTGAATAGTGGTTTGAAGGTGGCATTTCGTTCTGGAGCAGTGATGGGATTGACGGTTGTAGGCCTTGCTTTGTTGGATGTGTCTGTTTGGTTTTTGATTTTGGATCACTTTATCGGTCCTGATCATCATTTGATAACGATAACGACTACCATGTTGACATTTGGTATGGGTGCTTCTACACAGGCTCTTTTCGCACGTGTGGGTGGTGGTATCTATACAAAGGCTGCTGATGTAGGAGCCGATTTGGTTGGTAAGACAGAGTACAATATTCCAGAGGATGATCCTCGTAATCCAGCTACTATTGCAGATAACGTAGGAGACAATGTGGGTGATGTGGCAGGTATGGGTGCCGACCTTTACGAGTCGTATGCAGGTTCTATCCTGGCTACTATGGCGTTGGGTGCTTCTGCATTTGCTGCTATGGGCGACTTGCAATTGAAAGCTGTTTTGGCTCCATCTTTGATTGCTGCAATTGGTGTGTTGTTGTCATTGTTGGGTATCTTCTTAGTAAAGACGAAAGAGGATGCTGGAATGAAAGAGCTATTGGCTGCACTTAGTCGTGGAACCAATACGGCGGCAGTGTTGATTGCTGTAGCTACATTTGGTGTGTTTGCTTTTCTGTTTGGTACGGAAGATAGTCGCTGGTGGCACGTCTCCCTCTCTGTGGTTGTGGGCTTGACCGCTGGTGTCATTATTGGTAAGGCAACAGAGTATTATACTTCACAAAGTTATCGTCCGACACAAAAAGTGTCTGAAAGTTCACAGACAGGTCCTGCTACAGTTATTATTTCAGGTCTGGGATTAGGTATGTTGTCTACTGCCATTCCTGTTGTGACTGTCGGTGTGGCTATCGTCTTATCCTACCTTTGTGCTAATGGATTCTCATTAGAGTTCAACGCAGAAAATCTTTCCATGGGATTGTACGGAATTGGTATTGCCGCAGTGGGTATGTTGTCTACTTTGGGTATTACCTTGGCAACGGATGCATACGGACCTATCGCTGATAATGCAGGTGGTAACGCCGAGATGAGTGGATTGGACCCTGAGGTGCGCAGACGTACAGATGCGTTGGATGCTTTGGGTAACACAACAGCTGCTACAGGTAAAGGTTTCGCTATCGGTTCTGCCGCTTTAACAGCTTTGGCTCTCTTGGCATCTTACGTTGAAGAGATTAAGATCGCATTGATTCGTATGGGTGAGCAATTGCCAAACGGATTGGATGCAGCTCAGGCTACATTGGTTGACTTTATGAATGCATACAATGTGAACCTGATGAACCCTATTGTATTGGTGGGTGTATTCATCGGTGCTATGATGGCATTTGTCTTCTGTGGATTGACCATGAATGCAGTAGGTCGTGCAGCACAGAAGATGGTGGAAGAGGTTCGTCGCCAATTCCAAACCATCAAAGGAATCTTGGAAGGAGAGGCTAAACCAGATTATGCACGTTGCGTGGAGATCTCTACAAAGGGTGCACAACACGAGATGTTGTTGCCATCTATCTTGGCCATCTTGGTTCCGATCTTAACAGGTTTGTTCTTAGGCGTTGGTGGTGTGCTTGGTCTGCTTATCGGTGGTTTGAGTACCGGCTTCGTATTAGCTGTCTTTATGGCAAATGCAGGAGGAGCTTGGGATAACGCTAAGAAATATGTAGAGGAAGGAAACTTCGGCGGTAAAGGTTCTGAATGTCATAAAGCAACAGTGGTGGGTGATACCGTTGGTGACCCATTCAAGGATACATCTGGTCCATCTTTGAACATCCTGATCAAACTGATGAGTATGGTCTCTATCGTGATGGCTGGTCTGACTGTTACTTTCCATATATTGTAGAAGAGTTCATGTCATCAGAAAATGATGACAACGGACATTTTCAAAATGTGGAAAATTAGTTTAGAAAAAGTGTTTCTCATATTTAATTTTGTTCTATTTTTGCAAATGGAAAATGAGTTATCATGAGGAAAGAAAAGACAAATAATTAATATAAAAAAACCAATGCGACCTTGGCTCGCGTTGGTTTTTTTTTGAATAAAGAAATAAACTTATGGCTAATCGGAGTTTAGTATCCATTACGGATTATTCGAGAGATAAAATATTACAAATCCTCGATAAAGCTGCAGCTTTTGAAAAGAATCCTAATCAACAGATTCTGAATGGAAAGGTGGTTGCAACACTTTTCTTTGAACCATCCACACGTACGCGATTGAGTTTTGAAACGGCAGTGAACCGCTTGGGCGGTCGTATCATTGGTTTCTCGGATGCATCAACAACAAGTGGAACCAAAGGTGAAACATTGAAAGACACGATTATCATGGTAAGCAATTACGCTGATTTGATCGTGATGAGAAACCCAATTGAAGGTGCTGCCCGTTATGCATCGGAAGTGTCGAGTGTCCCTGTTGTTAATGCAGGTGATGGTGCTAACCAACATCCTACACAGACCATGTTGGACCTCTATTCCATCAAAAAGACACAAGGCAGATTGGAAAATTTGAAAATCTGCATGGTAGGTGATTTGAAGTATGGTAGAACCGTTCATTCACTGATACAGGCAATGTCTCATTTCAATCCGACTTTTTCGTTTATCGCTCCTAAGGAGTTGGAACTACCCGAGGAGTACAAGTTGTTTTGCAAGGAACACAATATTCCGTTTGAAGAACATACTGAATTGAACGAGGCAAACATAGCTGATGCTGATATCCTTTACATGACTCGCGTGCAGAAAGAACGCTTCACCGACCTGTTTGAATACGAGAAGGTGAGAAATGTATATACGTTACGTAACAAATTGTTGGAAAATACCAAACCGAATCTTCGTATTCTCCACCCTCTTCCTCGTGTTAACGAGATTGATTATGATGTGGATAATAATGAGAAAGCATATTATTTCCAACAAGCTAAGAACGGTGTTTATGCCCGTCAGGCTGTGATATGTGATTTGTTAGGTCTCTAACTCACCCGTTAAATTAAAATTGTACAGTGATGGAAAAAGAATTGAAAGTAGCTGCCCTACGTAATGGCACAGTGATTGATCATATACCTTCAGAGAAATTGTTTCAGGTTATCACCATCTTGGGGTTGGATGGCGTGACAAATCAGGTGACGTTTGGTTATAACCTTGAAAGTAAGAAATTAGGTAAGAAGGCAATCATAAAAGTATCTGACAAATATTTGAGTCAGGATGAAGTGAACAAAATAGCCATCCTTGCTCCAATGGCTAAGATTAATATCATCAAGGAGTATGAAGTGGCTGAGAAGATGCAGTTGCAGTTGCCTGATGAGATCATCGGCGTTATCAAATGTAAAAACCCTAAATGTATCACCAACAACGAGCCTATGAGCACGAAATTCCGTGCAATAGACAAGACAAAAGGATTGTTTAAATGTCATTATTGCGAGCGAATCGTTGAGGGTGAAAATGTTGTTATCATCTAATTATGAAAATCTCCTTTAAACCGGGCACTATGATCTATCCGCTTCCTGCGGCTATGATCTCTTGTGGTAAGTCGGAAGAGGAATATAATATCTTTACAGTGGCATGGATCGGAACCATCTGTTCGGATCCAGCCATGTGTTACATTTCCGTTCGTCCTAGTCGCCATTCATACGATATCATCAAACGTAATGGCGAATTTGTCATCAACCTTACGAATGAGAAACTTGCTTATGCCACCGATTGGTGTGGCGTTCGCTCTGGTAGGGACTATAACAAGTTCAAGGAGATGAAACTGACACCGATGAAGACGCAGGTGATAGACTCAGTTCTTATTGAGGAGTCGCCTCTCTCGATTGAGTGTAAGGTGAAACAGATTATCCCGTTAGGTTCGCATGATATGTTTATCGCCGAAGTTGTCAATGTCTTGGCAGATGAGCAATATATGGAGAAGGAGACAGGTGCATTTAAACTGTCAGACGCACAATTGATGGCCTACAGCCATGGCGCTTACTATAAGATGGGAGAGAAGATTGGTAAGTTTGGATGGTCTGTTCAGAAGAAGAAATAGAAGGGAGAAAAGATAGAAAGAGGGTGTGTCGAAATTGAACTGAACCCCGAAAGTTTTTTTGTCCAACTTTCGGGGTTCAGTTCAAATTGCTTTGACACACCCTCTTTCTGTGTTAGATTTTGTTTATTTGCTTATAACTACTGATTTATTGAATAGGGATTCGTAGGCATTGAAAATCTCCAGTAGTTTGTTCCATTCTTGGGCAGAATATTCTACGTTGTTAATTTTCCAATCAACTGTAAGTATTAGTTGGCTTTTCTCAACTTTTGCATTCGATTTGAATGCTCCACAGTTGTTGGAGACATTGCTTTCCAACGTGGATAGATTATCTACTATATAGCCAGAAGGTATCGTCAGACATATCTTGTATACATATTGGAAAGTGTTAGGGAAGTATATGTTTTTTGTACGTTCTTTCTTTAATGAGGTGAAGTCTATGTCTTTCATCAGATGACCTATACTGATGATTTTACTATTTGGAGCGGTTCTCACCAATTCCCCCACTTTTGACGTGATGGAGTAGGAGAAGTTAGGATTGTCGGCGAATAGACCGTATGAATTTATCTTATAGTCTTTCGGTTTTTCCGCTTTGTTGTAGTAGTAATCCTTAGCCTCTTGTTCGAATGCATCCTTTTGAAAGGAGGAGTCTTTTACCATAAAGGAGAGGTATTGATTCATTATATAAGGAAGCATTTTGTTCTTCTTCGCATCATCTTTAAAGGTGGTTTTGATATTGAAGTGAGAACGCATGATGGAGTCCCATTGTTGGTAGGTTCCTAAATCATCACGAATCTGTCTTTTCTCTGTGCCAATGATAGAGGTGGTACGATTGATGTTAAGTGCATTGGCATCCACGTCGTCCAATGATGCAGTGATTGTGTATTCCGTTTTGTTTTTTTCGGCTGGCGTGATTTTTATTTTTTCTCGTTGTAGTTTGCTGTATTCTTTGTCCCCTTTGAAACTCATCTTTTTGTTGCCTGCGTTGAGGAATATAGCCTCCATGCCTTCGTAATTAGATGGGTTGTCAATTGCACAATTTATTTTGTCGTCGCTTGGATAATAGTAAGTTCCATCCGTGAGCTTTATTATATAGTTGTAATCATCTTCAAACAATTGGTCTTCCCACGTTCCTGCATATCGGTCGGGAACTAGTCCTTGTGAGCGTGATATGGCTAACTTGTAAAGCAAGAGAGAATATAGTCGCCAAAAGTCTTTCGGAGACAAATTAAGCGTTGGGGCTAAAAGAGAAAGCATGTTGTATGTCTCTTCAGCCTTTTGCTTTTCGGTTAGGTTGGGCTGCTTAGATATGTATTTTTTAATTTGTGCGACTGCATTTTTTTGGTCTTTCCCGTAGGTAATTCCTAAACCTGAATCAAAGTGACCATATGAGGTGAAAAAACCACATATTTGATTGTCTTTTGCTCCTTTGTTCATTCGATTCAATTTTCCGAATTTTTTTTCTAACGGACCTTTCTTTTGTTCTGAAATGTATTTGTCATAACCAATTTTTAGTCGTGGTTCATCCTTATATGGAGCGGAGAACGGCTCTTTCTTTTTCTTTTCAATGTCAGTGAGTTGGAAGTCTAGCAGCGACATGTCTTTCTCGTTGGTCTCTTTCGCTTTAATTGTGCTTGGCAACCAATACCATGATTGTTGCCAGTCTTTGCTGGTGGTTAGGTCGCCGTGGAATCTGTATTTCTGAATGGGTGCGAAGTCGTTTAGCGGATATTCGTATTGCTTTGAGAAAACCATATCTGATTCTTGATAAATGAAATAATCTACAATATCCCCTTTCTGTAAATTGGGTACGGCTATCTTTGTCACGTTATTTTTGGCCTTTTTGTCTTTCAGATTGGTACTTACTTTGATGTAGTCGTTGGGATTCAATTCTACGATTGTCCCGTCTTGTTTATGAATGCGGATACCGACAACACCTTTTTCGTTCGCTGAAAAGTTTTTGTATTCTATTTCGGAAAATGATTTAATGGCGCTGTTGTCGTTGATTTTCACCAAGTATCGACTCAACCTTTTTATGGTTATGGGGGGTACGGTGCCTGCGGTGACAACCCTGCTTTTTCCAATGAATTCATCGTATCTTGCAAGAAATACGATAGGTTCATCTTTGTATTTGTCTTCAACCTTGAAATCGTTGAATTCTGGCATGTCGTTACGTGCCCAGATTTCGTTGATTGTTTTCTCTTCGTCGAGTGGTCTTCTTTTAGCCTGTGTGGGAAGAACAAAGACCAAGGCTATTATGATTGCTATGTATTTTTTCATTTTTATGAAGTTTTCGAATTGTGATTTATAATACTATTGTTTATTTCTCCAATACCACAGTTTCCATATACGTGGATTTCAACTGCTCGATATCTTTGTTCCACTCGTCCAAATCCTTTTGGAGAATTGTTTGCTCCTTGATGGTGATGGATCTAGTGTAAATGATTTTCCCTCCTTTTTGAGTATATTTCACTTCGAATTTATACTTGTCTTTGTCTATTGAGAGGTTGGCTGGTATGTGAGTGACCTTGTAGCCATTCGGAATGACCAACTCCGAGGAGTAAGAGTCTACAGCTTTGTAGTCAAAATATAGATTGGTTTTTCGCTTTTCCGTTTCAATGTTCATTGATATGAGTCTGTTGATGATGTCCATTGATACGTAATATTTGTTGTTTGCCTTTGTGATGGGTGATTCCATAGCAAATGGATATTCTATAACGACCTCTTTGTCTGCGGATGAGATGCCTGATAATGTTACTTGATTATCATCGGTAGGGAGACCTTCATATCCTTGGTTATGCAATTTTTTTACGATGTCGGTAAAGTCGTCTTTGAAATCGTATAGGAACAAGATTTTATCCTCTCCTCTTAATATTCTTTTATGGACGCCTTCCACTCCCTTATCAGTTAGCTTCATGGATATGAATGTACTATCTAGGTTGTCTTTCGGACGATTGGCAGGCACGTGGGTTAGAATGCATTTGCCTTGGTCTTCGAGCATGACTGGTCGGCCTGCAATGGAACTTGGGTATTCTTTCAGTGCTGCATATTCACAAGTGGCATCGAGAAAAATGGTGTCTTTCCCAAGAATAGCGGCGCATATGGCATGATTGTCAACCGCCAAAGATGGTGTAGAATAGTTGTAGGGTAGATCGTTGGTTCCAATCCATACCATTCTACTATCTATTCCCTCGCATCTTAACATGGAACGAAGCAGATTTGCCATTCCTTTACAGTCGCCGTATT
The DNA here is from genome assembly GCA_017430235.1 of Paludibacteraceae bacterium. Classification (GTDB taxonomy): domain Bacteria; phylum Bacteroidota; class Bacteroidia; order Bacteroidales; family Paludibacteraceae; genus UBA1181. The sequence continues at coordinate 23,530 of JAFRNH010000059.1, forward strand.
TGTTATCCAGTACTTTGCTGGCATTTTGAGGCTTGAATCCGGCTATCCCGTTTTCGAAGGCTATGTAACGGATATTTTTTTGTACCCATTGATAGATGGTGGCAATTTTCTCGTATTTGTCTTTGCAGTTGGCTGTGATCTTCTTTGTTTCGGAGCAAAGGCTGTCCGTGTTTTCGATGGTTTGTTTCATTAGCTTATCGTACCATTTGTATTGGTCTTGTGCCGTGTTGAAAAGTGTGATGTTTTGTCCGTTGGACAGAGTGGCTGATTTGTATACAAATAATAAGTTCGGATAAATAAACAAGGATGGTTCCTTGTGTTTCTCATTTTTAATGGGTCTTACGTTGTTCATTGTGAACGTATAAATCGTTTTCTTGTTAGTCTCTTTTTTGTCCGTTATAACGTTCCCATTGAAATTAAATTCTTTTATGTCCATGTCTAACCAAGCTGGTACTTCCACAGTAAGTGTAAATTTCCCAATGAATCTTGATTCGGCGAAAACCACGCTTGCTAGATAAATGACGTCCTTGAATTTCAGATCGTATTGAAATGATGCTTTATCTCCAACCTCGATCAGCTTGATATTTCCATTACAAACATTGAGACCGTCGAAAAAGATGTTGTCGTTGTTTAAGTTGGAAGAAAAATCCCAAACAAGGTTTTCTCCTTTGATATTTTCTATTTTTCTGTCTTCTTCGTTATAATAGATTTGAAAATTGCAGTTTGACCCGAAACGTCGGTTCATATATTTTGTTTTCACCGAGAGATTGGCGGATACTCCCGAAGAGTTTCGTGAGTAGGTTATCGTCTCTGTTTTTTCTGTGATGATGATATCATCTTCGGGCTCAAGGAAACTCTCGTATGGAGCTAATGGATTATTATTCGCTGCTATTGCTCCGAGTGGAAGGAATAATGCTCCGATGAGAAATAATTGTTTGATAAATCTTGCTTTTCTTTTCATATCTATTTTATGTTTCTTGTGTTTATAAAGCTGTAATTAAAGAATGAATTGCTGACAAATGTAATAAATTTCTTATGAACTTAATGCAAAATTTGATTTAATGTAAGTTCTATGTGTTCATCGTTAAAAAAACAGCATGTGTTGCCTCAAATAATTTTCACCTCATATTTTGATAACGAATTGTTCCCTCGAATCTTGGCGGTGAGATTCTTTTCTTGAAAGATTTTCTTGTTTTGTCCTGCATATCCCCATACGAAATTCACTTGTGTGGGATTTACCTCTAAGGTGATTTCCTGATCTCTTTTCTCTTTTAATGTTTGGTTGAGGATATCTGCCCAGATTTCTGTCATCATCAGTTCCTTGAAGGATTTGTGGTAGGGGCCTGCAATCAACGATCGCTCATGGGTCAACTCTTCTGATGCATGCAATCCTACGCGTAGGATGGTGACTCCTGCCGTTTCGAATCGCAGGTAGAAATCTTTTGCCCAACTTACTGCAGTGGAGAGGTCAAGTGGTTGGTATCGACCTAACTCATACAACTTGGCTAGTTGTGTGCCTTTGATGACAAGGGTGGGGTAGATACGTGTGTTGTCTGCTCCTAAGGTGATGATGTCCTCTACGGTTTGCCTTGATCGCTCGTAGGTGTCGTGGGGTAGTCCGATCATCATCTGCAATCCAAGATGGAATCCAGCTGTTAGAATCTGATTTGAGGCCTTCCGAATGGCATCGCTTTTATGTCCCCGACCAGAAGCCAGTAACACATCATCGTTGGTGGATTGTGCTCCTAATTCGATGGTGGTGACCCCATATCGTTTCAATAACTCTATTACCTTGTCGTTGATGTAATCGGGACGCGTAGAGAGCCGTATGCCGTTGATTTTACCCTCGCATAGGTATTTGTATGCCTCACGCAGATATTTCTCTTGTAGATCGAGCGGAATGCCCGTAAAGGAACCTCCAAAGAAGGCAATCTCCACTTCACGTCCGTCATTCATGGTGTCGAGGTAGGAATCGACGATGGAGGGTATCTCATCGGGCTGTGGAATCTCCTGCTGACCACTGATTTTAGCTTGATTGCAGAACAGACATTGATGCGGACAAGCCAGTTCGGGAATGAATATGGGAATATTGGAGTGTTTCAAGGTGAGTTTATATTCTGGTGAGGTTGAATCTAAGGAATAGAAAAAAGCCACAAAACGGCAATGGGGTGTCGTTTTGTGGCTTTGTGGAATATTTATTAAGACTTCTTTACGCTGATGTTTACTTTGAAGTCGTCGAAGTCCAACTCAGTGGCGTCAGATACTTTATCCACCAAGGTGATGCTCTTAGCCAATACCTGAGAAGAGATATATTCGTTGAACTCTTCAATAGCGGCATTCACATTGTCTGATTTCTCAATTTCGATAAGGATCTTATCGGTGATTTCGAAACCGCTGGACTTACGTATGTTTTGAATACGGTTGATGAATTCGCGTGCGATACCCTCTTTTTGAAGTTCTGGTGTGATTGTCACATCCAATGCGATGGTGATGTTTCCATTGTTGGCAACCAACCATCCTGGTATATCTTCGGAGATGATCTCTACATCGCTCTTCTCTACAATGATGGTGTTGCCATCGATGTTCATCTCGTAGGTGCCAGTCTTCTCCAATTTTGAGATCTCTTCTTGTGCCAATGCCTGCAATTGAGCAGCCACAGCTTTCATGCTTTTACCGCATTTAGGACCTAACTTTTTGAAGTCTGGTTTGATTCTTTTTACCAAGATACCTGTTGAGTCATCCACGAAGTTGATCTCTTTCACGTTCACCTCGTTCATGATCAAATCTTTCACCGCTTCCACGTTCTCTTGCTCATGTTCGGCAAGGATTGGAACCATGATTTGCTTCAATGGTTGACGCACCTTGATGTTCTCCTTTTTACGAAGAGACAAGGTCATGGATGAGATGTCTTGTGCTAATTGCATGCGCTCTTCCAGGGTCTTATCGATCAAAGCCTCGTTGTATTTAGGGAAGTCTGCCAAGTGAACAGATTCGCTCTTGTCGCAACCAGAGGCATTATTCAAATCTAAGAACAGTTGATCAGAATAGAAAGGTGAGATAGGAGCCATCAGACGGGCTACTGTATCCAAACAGGTGTAGAGTGTTTGGTATGCAGCCAACTTGTCTTCTGTTAGTGTACCACCCCAGAAGCGTTTACGATTTAAACGAACGTACCAGTTACTCAAATGGTCGTTTACAAAGTTGGAGATAGCGCGACCTGCACGAGTAGGCTCGTAGTCGTTGTAGCTCTCGTCCACCTCTTTGATGAGGGAGTTGAGCAATGAGATGATCCAACGGTCGATCTCAGGTCTTTTCTCCATTGGTACTTGAGGCTGGCTGTTGGTGAAGTTATCCACATTCGCATATAGTGCGAAGAATGAATAGGTGTTGTAGAGGGTGCCGAAGAATTTACGACGTACCTCTTCGATACCTTCTGTGTCGAATTTCAGATTGTCCCAAGGAGATGCGTTGGTGATCATATACCAACGTAATGGGTCGGAACCATATTTCTCGATGGCGCCGAATGGGTCGACTGCGTTGCCCAAGCGTTTGGACATCTTATTACCGTTTTTGTCGAGTACCAAACCATTAGAGATAACCGCCTTGAATGCTACGCTATCCTTAATCATTGTAGAGATAGCATGTAGGGTGAAGAACCATCCACGAGTTTGATCCACACCTTCAGCGATGAAGTCGGCAGGGTAGAACTCACCATTATCCACCACCTCTTTGTTCTCGAAAGGATAGTGTTGTTGAGCGAATGGCATAGCACCAGAATCGAACCATACGTCGATAAGATCAGCTTCACGTTTCATAGGTTTTCCACTGTCGGAAACCAAGATGATGCTGTCGATGTAAGGACGGTGAAGGTCTATATTCTTAGGGTCGTAGTTTTCTTTTGAGTAGTCGCCCACTTTGAAGTTCTTCCAAGGGTTTTCTTTCATGAAACCAGCTTTGATGGACTTCTCTATCTCTTCGAACAATTCTGCGATGGAACCGATGCATTTTTCTTCTGTTCCTTCTTCATTGCGCCAGATAGGAAGAGGAGTTCCCCAATAGCGTGAACGAGAGAGGTTCCAATCGTTTAGGTTTTCCAACCATTTGCCGAAACGTCCGGTACCCGTTGATTCAGGTTTCCAAAGGATGGTCTTGTTCAGTTCTATCATGCGCTCGCGAGCTTTGGTGGATTTGATGAACCAGCTATCCAATGGGTAGTAGAGTACGGGTTTGTCCGTACGCCAGCAGTGAGGGTAGTTGTGGACATGCTTTTCGATTTTGAAGGCTTGGTTGTTGGCCTTCATATCCATGCAGATGGAGATATCGAGAGTCTCGTCTTTGTCGGTCAGTGTTGGATCGTATGCGTTCTTTACGAAGCGGCCTTCGAATTTCTTGTACGCCTCCACATTGACGTGCGTTTTTACATATTCAGGATCCAAGTCAGTCAACAAGTAGAATTTACCTGTTAGATCGACAGAAGGACGAAGGTTTCCATATTTATCAACCAATTGAAGAGGCGGAATACCAGCAGCTTTAGCCACTTTCGCATCGTCGGCACCAAAAGTAGGTGCGATGTGTACGATACCCGTACCATCTTCGGTTGTGACGTAGTCGCCTGGGATAACGCGGAATGCCTGATCGGCGTTCTCAGGTTTGATCCAGTTGAGTAACTGCTCGTATTTCATGCCGACGAGGTCGGTACCCTTATATTCAGCGATTACTTTGAAAGGAACCAGTTTGTCACCCTCTTTGTAATCCTCCAATGCCAAGTCGGCAGCTTTTGGATTGAAGTGAGCGTTCACCAAATCTTTAGCGAGCACGTAGGTGGCAGGTTGACCTGTGTAAGGGTTGTAAGATTGAACAGCCACGTAGGTGATGTTTGGTCCCACGCAAAGAGCAGTGTTGGATGATAATGTCCAAGGAGTGGTGGTCCATGCGATGAAGTAAGGAGTTCCCCACTTAGTCATCTCAGGTTTTGGGTCCAACATCTTGAATTGAGCTACGACAGTGGTGTCTTTCACATCGCGGTAGCAACCAGGTTGGTTCAACTCGTGAGAGCTAAGACCCGTACCAGCAGCAGGCGAGTATGGCTGAATGGTGTAGCCTTTGTATAGATATCCCTTTTTGTAGAGCTCTTTTAGCAGATACCAAAGGGTTTCGATATATTTGTTGTCATAAGTGATGTATGGGTTTTCAAGGTCAACCCAGTAACCCATTTTCTTTGTTAGGTCGGTCCACTCTTTTGTGAATTTCATCACATTGGTGCGACAAGCAATGTTATAGTCGTCGACAGAGATTTTCTTTCCGATGTCTTCCTTGGTGATTCCCAATTCTTTCTCGACGCCTAATTCAACAGGTAGGCCGTGAGTATCCCAACCTGCTTTACGCTTCACGTGGAAGCCTTTCATAGTTTTGTAACGGCAGAAAATATCCTTAATGGAACGAGCCATAACGTGGTGAATGCCAGGCATTCCGTTGGCTGAAGGAGGACCTTCGAAGAAGACGAAGGATGGAGCCCCTTCTCTGATTTGGACACTCTTATGAAATAAATCTTTCTCCTCCCATTGTTTCAACACCTCTTTGTTGATATCGGAGAGGTTGAAATTGGAATGTTCTGCGAATTTCTTTGCCATTTTTGTTATTATTGTATTACTATTTTCTATCTCTAAAAGGCAGAGTTATATTACTTTGCCGTTTGAAAGTGCAAAATTATCTCAAATCCGTTTAAAAACATAATTGTAAATGCAAAAAATGTTATGGGTAGTTTTTTTGAATCTGTTCCACCTTTGGGCTAAGTTCTGTTTATTGATTATGGAATTGTTAGAAATCGATTTATTTCTTACCATTCAATATCTGCTCCACCAATTTTATGTCAATCTCCAATATGTCTGCAATTTCTGATGCTGATTTGCCTTTTCCCTTTTTAGCTAGCACTTGTCTGGTTAGGAGCGCAAGTTCGCCTTCCGCTCTTCCTTCTGCTCTTCCTTCCGCTCTTCCTTTCTCAACACCCGACTTGAACGTGCCAGAAAGTAATGTGTGTTCGGTTGCTATAATGTCGTAGAAACGGTCGTAGGCGGATAGTTGCTCTTCGGTATATGCACCATGTTCCACTATTTTGAGGGCTTTCCTTATTTCGGGAGACTCCATAAGTTCTTGTGGCACCTCCGTCATACTTTCGTTCACTTCCGTGAGGAAGCGAAGCCACAAGTCCATCATTTTCTTATCGCTTTTGTTTTGCGGTTTGAATTTTGTCAGTTCGATGAATATCAACTCCAAGCCCTCTATCACATTGTCGGGGTTGTCTTTCTCCGCCACTTGAAACTGATGGTAAAACTTACGTCCGTCGAATGCGTTGTCGTTCACCAGATTAAGTGAGTAGATTGGTGCCAGTTTGTTGTAGTCAAAGCCCTTCGTTGCTTGGCTCACATACGCCTTGGAGGCGTTGAAAAGCACTCGTTGTTTGAACTCCGAGGTCCAATACATCTGCATCTCCACAATGAATTGTCGACCGTTGCTGTCTTTGCAGCGCACGTCGACGATGGTGTTCTTACGCAGTGGTGTTTCAGGAAGCATCTCCGGCTGAAGATACTCCACCTCCTTTATTTCCTCTCCTTTTTTGAACGGTATCAAGGCATTGAGGAAGCTTGTCACTAAATCCTTATGCCTTCCAAATACATTTTTAAAGGTCAAATCAAAACGTGGATCAAGATATTTTCCCATATTATTCTAATTTTTGCCAAAAGTAGAAAGATTTTGTGATAGCAACAAATTAGTTTCATATTTTCCTGTATTGGCATTGTGAAATTAAGTGATGTTCCTTGGTAAATAAATGTCAAGGATTTATTTTTTTTACAAATTATTTGATGGTTAAATTATAATTATTTACTTTTGAACGGTTTTTATTTGTTGAATATTTTTACTGGTTGACTGCCTAATTTATTATAACTGCTGAGCAATTCATTTATAAAGACCATTCCTGAAAACGCTTTATAAAAAGTCTGTAAAATGGGTTTCAAATTTGTACAATTCTGTAAAATGATGGCAAGAATGAAGAAAATTTTGACAATGCTTTTTGTGGTTCTATTGTTTCAAAACTCTTATTCTCAATATGAGTCAGACTATAGTATTGGGGTGATGGGAGGCATTTCAATTGGGAAGATAGAAAACTTGGGGGAGATAATTATCAGCGAAGATTATTACTCCAATTATACGTTAGATGAAAATCGTCGGATTAAAGGGGTCGGTGGCATTTTCTTCAATGCCAGAATTCCAGAAACTATTCTTGCTTTTCAGCCTGAGGTGAGTTATTCACAAAAGAATATGAATCTACATTACAACGACATCTATGGATTATGGTATGACATGGATTTTAAATACCAGTTTGTAAATGTAGGAATGATGGCAAAGGTTTACACAGTGGGGGGCTTAAATTTTGAGGTGGGATTCCAAATGGGCTTCAACATAACCCCTAATCATATTGAATACCATAGTAATGGAGAACAACTTGGTTTGTCTGGTTCTGATATTGAGACACGGGATCAGTTGAGAAAAGTTTTGAAGGGGAATAATGATTTCTCAGTGATGGCTGGCATTAGTTATGAGTTTCCATTCGGACTTTATATTGATGGTCGTTATTTGTGGGGCGTTTCTGATGTGGTGACGACGGAATATAATCCATATAAATTCATTGAAAACAAGAATAAGGCAAATTCCATAGTGATATCTGTTGGCTATGCTTATTCATTTGGCAAATCATCAAATTGGAAACGTAGATGAAGATAATATTTACGATAATCATATTCCTCGTCACTAACGTTCTGTGCATCTTTTCAATACCCAAGGATGCCATATACGTATGGCACAAACCAGTGCAAGACTCTTTGATAAATGGTAATCCCGTAGAGAGACAGCATTACATTGCTGATACGATTGGAATATATTCTGAGAAATTTTGTTTCTTCTCTGTTCATGATGCTATGCAAGGGGAGAAGGAGAGGCCTGTATGGAGAATGAGAAAAGTTTCGGGCAAGGAGATGATATGTACGACGGATAGAGTGGCAGATTTGGATGATATCAAATATATGAACTATTCCAGAAAAACTTGTTATCCACGTATTTACACATATAAATACCACGCTCCTAAAGATTCCACAAAGAATGTGAAGTGTGTTCTTGTTGGAGGACGTCTGCAGAAAAACATTCCTGTGGACACTGCATTAGGAATGCAAGGTGAATATATAATCACAAACAGGATTCTAAATCCAAAGGAGATGAATATTATTGAAAGTTATCTATCTGTTAAATACGGCATTTCTTTAGAAAAATGGTCGTCGTATTATTCGGCAAAGGGCAACTTGATATGGAATGCAAAGAAAAATTCGAGCCATAATGAGAATGTGTTCGGAATAGGTTGTGATTCGACAAGTGGATTGTCTCAGAAAAAATCTGTAAATGTGGCGGAACCATTGTTTGTTGTTTCTTCGACGGAAATTAAAGAGGGTGAATACGTTATGTTTGGCGATAATGGAGGATCTCTTGAATATGAGCAGAAAGACAGTCTGAATGTTCTTGAAAGAGAATGGTTGGTAAGATATACGGGAGCTTCCGATTCTGTGAATTGTAATCTTGAGTTTTCAATCCATCCACAATACAGTTCAATATTAAGGGTCCTTCATTCAGATGGAACGGAATCGTATGTCAATTCAAAATATGGTCAGGTTTTCAATGATGTCCCTTTAAAAGACGGAGACAAGATAACGCTTGTGTCAAAGGATGACATGGAATATGAGAAACCTTTTATTACTATTTCTGCATATCCCAACCCAATCAGATTTGAGGAAGAGTGTATTCTCACTATTAACACGGAAAGTAGTACGAAATATGAACTTCGTATGTATGATGAAGAGGGTAGAGTGTTGTGGAAAAAGAACGGTTATACGGAGGGCTTTGAACGAATTCTCATTCCTATGAAAACTCGTGGTGTAGTGGTGGTCGAAGCGAAAGCGAGAGGTATTAATGCATATACTAAAATTATTGTGGAACAATGAAAAAAACGATTATCATCATAGGTACATTATTATTGCTGTGCGTGACAGTCGTTGCAGTGGGAAGAACAGGTGCTATTGAATCATATTTTCAAAGTTCTTCGGGTATAACACCAGATGTGACACATGTTGAAAAAGATCTTTCTGATGTTTCCTCTTTCCTTGTGATAGATGAAAGTTACAGAACGGGTGACTCATTATATGTAAAGGGACATCTTCATGGCGTATCCAGATTGGTATCTGTTAAAGTCAATAACAACGAAGCTCTACTAACAGACAACTTTTTCTCATTTAAAAAGGATGTTTCCATCAACAGCGATTCGAAATTGAAAGTGATCGCAATGTTAGAAAATGGACAGACAATCGTCTCGATATTGAGCGTGAACATCAACGATTATGAATCTGAAACATTCGCAGAAAAAATTTTCCGTTCCAACTCTCATGCTTCATTGTCATTAGGGGGTGCGTCGTTGTATGTTGATAGTGGCTTAATCAAACATGATACGCTTCTTTCCATTGGTAAGCTGACGAAGGAAGAGTTGCCGCCCCTGCCTGCTGAAATGGTAAATGTGACCGCGGAAGAGGGCGGATTCCGCTTTCTCCCTCATGGTATGACGTTTGATGGTGAGGCCTTCGTGTCATTGCCATTCGATTCCACTTTGATTCCTTTTGGCTATTCAATAAAAGATATACGTACCTTCTTCTATGATGAGAAAAAAGAAAAATGGGTGGCATTGCCTCTTGCTTGTGTCAATAATGAAGCAAGAACCATAGAAAGCAAAACCTCGCATTTCACGGATATGATCAATGCCCTTTTGAAAATTCCTGACAATTCGGAAGGTAATATCTTTGTTCCAACACAGATGCAAGGCCTAAATGCAGCAAATCCTATTTCTGATGTTACGATGATGGGTGTTCCTCATGCTAATGCAAAGGGTTCGTTGATGTTGCATTATCCAATTAATGTGCCTGTCGGACGGCACGGAATGACGCCAACCGTAGTTTTGTCATATAACAGCTTCATAAAGGGAGGATGGGCTGGTGAAGGATGGGATTTCCATGTTTCAAAAATCACGATCGACACGCGTTGGGGCGTTCCTCTTTATTTGCCTGACCAAGAAAGTGAGTCATATATGATAGACGGTGAACGAATGACTCCTAATGCACGCCAAAAACCACTTGATGCAAGAGTGCCTGGCGACAAGCGTTTTTATTTGGAGAGAGAAAGTTCGTTTGCTAAAATTTTACGTCATGGAAATTCTCCAACGGATTACACATGGGAAATTGTCGATAAAAACGGGAAGAAAAGCATGTATACTACAGTCCAATCGTCAATCACGAGTGGAATACGCAGTGAGTGGTATCTGACGAGAGAAATAGATGTTCATGGCAACACCGTCAATTACAACTATGATATAGTTGACGGGGAGATGGAATCAAAAGAAATTGTACTATCTTCTATTGACTATACTGGCTTTGAGGGAGAGAAAGGTGTTTATTCTGTCGTTTTCCATTATGACAAGGGAAGGACTGATGTTTCTCTTAATGCTCGTTATGGTTATATGTGTCAAACTAATGGTACTTTGTTAAAGAACATTGAAGTTAAATACAAAGATGAGATTTTACGGAAATATAACTTAGAGCATTCTGACGGGGCCTTTTTCAAGAAAATACTTACTTCCATTAAGGAGTTAGATTCTGAGGGGGAATTGATCGGTGAACATAAAATGTCTTACGATAATAACGTAGGAGTTGGCGATAATTTGACCCTTTGGAAAAGGACAACGGAACGAACGATTTCTGATAAAAACGTAGATCCTAAATTTGTAAGCAATGTGAATGATCATGGATTTAATGATTCGTATTCTTCTCTATCGGGATCTTATGCCAAAAGCATCACCGTCGGTGGTGCGTTAGGTGCAGGTGTATGTGTGACTGTCGGACCTGCAAAATGTAGTGCTGTTTTGATGGGTACTTACTCTCACAATCAGGGGTCGGGTGTGGGTTCAACAACGTTAATTGACATTGACGGAGATGGTCTGTCCGACAGGGTGGTATGGGATGGTGAGGCTTTGTATTATGAAAAGAACCTTGCAGGAATGCGTTTCGCAGATCCAATAGAACTGAAAGGCGTAGGCCATAGTTTCTCTGAAAGTAAGAGTTGGAGCAATAGCTGGGGACTCAAACTTTGTGCGAATGCTTCTGCGGGTGTGGGCGCAAATGCAGGTATTGGATGGGAAAGAACAAAATCTACAACTAAAATAGTCTCCTACTTCGCCGATTTCAACGGAGACGGACTAATGGACCTAAATATCGATGGAACCGTCTATTTTAACAGATTGGTGAACGGAATTCCTACGTTCAGCACAAATGTTTATGGTGTTGAGGTGGGTGCTCCTGTAAATCCAGCATATTACCCTAACCCCAAAGATGAGGAGGCGGAACTGGCAGAACAATTCCCTCTTGCTGATGTGGTGAGAGTGTGGAAAGCTCCATTCTCGGGTGATATACAGTTGAAGGTAAAAGTGAAAAGTCGTTCGGAATTGAAGGATTCTTCTCGTAGAGATGGCGTTAAAGTAATGGTTCAAATCTCGGACGAGGAGGTGTGGAGAGAGTTTATCGCAAAAGACGACATCGAAGAACATGTTTTTGAAATTCCTGCTGTTTCAATAGCTCGTGGAACAAATATCTATTTCAGACAAAATTCCATCTATAATGGCGAACAAGATTATACTTCATGGAATATTGAAATCGATTATCTGAATGCTGATTTGAAGAGGAAAGATCTTAATGGCAAAACTATCGGACATTTCTCTAATACGGAAGATTTTCAATTGTTTGGAGCTAAGGTGTTTACCAAAAACGGGGATGGTGACATTTCTCTCTCTGCTCCTATTGTCGTCGACAATCAACTGGACTCCGTACAAGTATATGCATTAGTGAAAGATAAGGAAGGTGCGATGGTAGATACATTGTTTGATGAAATCTTCCCACCATTTGTCAAGACTGAAAAAGATTTGTCTGTAAACTCTCTAAACATGAAAAATGGAGAGGCTATTGAAATTTTCATTGAGTCGGATGGTTATATCAATTATAAAGAGATCAACTTCCAGCCAATTGTATCGGAAGATGAATACCAGACTTATTTAAATCCATCCAAGAAGGTAAAGAATTTATTTAGGTTAGGTGACTCTTATGAAATCAGTAGAGACTCTGTCGTATCTGTTTCTTTTTCAATAATTTATCCCCAAGAATTTCCTGATTTGAATAAAGAAAGCATCAACAATTTCTTGTTGTTTGACAATAATAATGGCATTCACAAACAGCGGTATGCATTTGCCAATGTAGAATCAAGGGATTCTCTTACATTTGATAGTGATACTGCATTTCTGTCGGGAAGTTATACTCCGACTATTCATCTATCCAACTGCATTAGTCTCTTTAAAATAGATGAATTCAAATGCGAAGTGTCGAATAAAATCATTCATATAAAAGAGATAGAGAAGCAGATAACTCTCGAAAACGGAGTGAAAAAAGATACTGTTGTAAGTGATACTACGTATACGTTCGAGAAAGACACTGTGCCTATGTCTATCTATGCTGATGGGTGGGCTTGCGAAATGGGTTCTCTGTATCGTGGTTGGGGACAATTCCAATATAATTCTAATGAAGGTCGAGCTGAAAAACCTTTGAATCAGGCTGATTTGTCTTTTAAGCAGATTGATGCAACGAAGCTGGAAAATTTGGAAAATGGCATAAGCGACTTGGAAACTTTCAACAGTCTTGGGTTTGAAAATCCAAAAGATAAAATCCTAATGCCATTGACAGTTGACCCGGAAGCAAAAATGTATAGAGGTGGAGATTCTCATATTTTCATTGGCAGAGATTCTGCCTCTTCCGGAAGGCTTGGTCTGCAAGACATCTATGTGTCACCGTATGTGAGAGAACAACAGAATGGTGTTTTTGACGCCCCATGCAAATGTGTTTATGGGAAAAGTGATGCCTTCATTCCAGAAGCTAGTGTGAGTGTTCCGTTCGCGGAAAATGCTTTTTCTGCAGGTGTGTCAGTTGATGCCTCTGTGTGTGAAACAAAGAGCAGTCAAAACCTTGAGGTGATGGATATGAACGGAGATCGTTATCCCGACATTGTTACTGATAATGCAATTCAATATACAGACCAGTGGGGGGCTAGACAAACTGAGACGAAGATGTCGGTTTTTGAGGTCAATGAAACTAAGGCAACAAGCAACGGAGGATGTATGAATGTAGCCGTTACCTACAAAAATATAGGATGTGACCATTCCTCAGATAATGCTAACAATACAACGCAGAACAATACGACAAACGCTTCAGTAGGTTTATCAACATCAGTCTCTCTGTCAGCCTCTTGCTCAAAAAGTAAGGACTCACAGAAAACCGTCATGTTGGATATCAATGGTGATGGGTTGCCAGACCGTGTTCGCCAAAATGGTATTGTTGAATACAACATAGGATATTCTTTTCTTCCAGGGGTGCAAATCGAGTATTTGCAAACTACAAGCAATAAGAGTGTAACCTATGGAGGAAACTTGGGCGGTGGGTTTAATGCTGACAATCTTGGAGAGTTGGGTAATGTGAGTGTTGGTGGAAAATTGGGCGTTGGCCTCTCAAGCACTACAAGCAATGCTCTTCATGCTTACGCCGACCTCAATGGCGATGGACTTGTGGATTTAATTGACGGGGACGACACCTATCTAAACATAGGAGGGAAATTTATCAAAGTCAGATTTCTCAGTTTCGAATACAACGACAGAGGTAAGACAAATGCGGAATCTGCTAACACAGGTGTGAACTTTAGCGTATGCATTCCTGTTTACAGTGTGGTGGGTGTGGAGATTGCCGTTGATATAAATGCCAGTTTACAACATTCTGTCTCCTCTTCCTTATATGCTGTTGATGACATGGATGGTGACGGATACCCTGACCTGCTTCGCTCGAATGACGAAAACGAATTCACCATAACGCAAAGTATTACAGGTACCACCAATCTGCTACGCCGCATTGAGATGCCATTCAAAAAATCAATGGATTTCGATTATGAACTAAGAAAGCCAACTCAGGATGATCCATATCACTATCATCTGTTGAAAGAGGTCAGAACTTATGACGGTCATAAGGGTGATGGAGAGGACTCTACCTTCGTTTCTTTCGAGTATGGTAAAGGGAAATATGACAGAATCCTGCGAGAAAATTATGGATTTGAAAGTGTGACTTCCAAATTGCATAATGCGGATAACTCTTTGCATAGAATCGTCACAGAAAGGTATGACAATACTTCATACTTTACAAACGGTACTCTAATTAGTGCAGAAACACGTTTGGGGAATGGTTCACTTGTCAGCAGGATGCAAAATGAGTATGTTCTGTTGAACCCTGACAATGGTAACCAAAAATATACAAACGATGATATTCCATTGGCAAAAAGAGTCTTCTTTGCTAAAGTGGCTGAAGAAACAAAACAATATGAGATAGGTACTGATACATCCATCTATCTTCTGTCTCGTGAAGAGTATACTTTTGATCAACTCGGTCGTGTAATTGAAATTAAGGAAACTAGTAATTCGGTTAATAACCGCACAGCGAAAGTGGAATATTACACTTTGGAAGAGTCATTCATAGTAAACAATCCCAAAGACGTGAAGCTGTATGGGGAGGATGGAAAACAACTCCGTCATCTCCTGATGACCATTGACGACAAGGGGAACGTTATTAAACAGTCTCGCGACTTCACAGACAAAGGGAAAAATCAGTTTGCCGACATTGATCAAACGTACGATAAATACGGAAATATAACAGGTATTAAATACCCCGAAAATATTAACAAGCAAAGGGTTGAAGTCGTATTTGAATATGACAATGATGTGCATCAGTTCGTCGTCAAAAGAACAGACCAAGAGGGATATGAATTTTATTCTGAGTTCGACACTAAATGGGGAGTTTGTACTAGCCATACGGACGACAATAAAACTCAAATTAAATATGAATATGATAACCGTTGTCGTCTGACCAAAGTTCTTTGCCCAAAAGAGTCCGCAATAGGAGCTGATTATACCATGCGATTCTCATACGGACAGGCCGACGATCATGCTTATTCCATGACAGAATACTACAGAGACGATTATCCATCCGATCCACTCCGCACGGTGATTTTTGTTGATGGAAATGGTAGACTACTTTGTGCCAAAAAGGACATTTCTGTCTTTACATCACCAGAAACCGATGATGTGAGAAAAATGAGTGTTACAGGAAAAATTATTTACGATAGATTTGGCAATGTAACAGCGGAATATCTTCCCTCTTCTGAATCGTTAGGAAATGAGACCTCCCTTTCTGATATAACATCGTCTTATGCTCCAATAAAGACAGCCTATGATATGCTTGATAGGAAAATCAGCGTCACGATGCCTGATGGCACTGTGTACAAAATGGAGTATGCTCTTTCTGATGAAGGAGATGGGGTTTTGTCTGAGATTACACAAATCGATGCGCTTGATAGGAGATCAAAACAATATGTGGATATAACAGGTCTGACATGTAAGACTGTGAAATACAACAACGAGGATGAAATTACCACCTCGTTCGAGTACAATGAAGTGGGTGAACTTCTAAAAGTGATCGACACCGACGGCAATGAAACCAACTACACATACGACGAGTTGGGAAGAAAGCTCAGTGTGGATAATCCTGACGTGGGACTGGTTACGTATGAGTATGACAAGGCGGGAAACCTGCTCTCCAAACAGACCGCCAACCTACGCACCATCAACAAGGATTTCAAAATCATCTATAAATATGACTACAACCGTCTTGTGGAAATCAACTATCCTCACAACCCTTGGAACAAGGTGGAGTATACTTACGGCAAACGTGGTGACGACCATTTCCGTGGTGGTCGACTCTATCTGATTCAGGATGCCAGTGGAGGTTCGGAATTCTTCTTCGACGAGATGGGCAACGTGACAAAAAACATACGAACGGTCTTGATTTCACAAAATAATATGCGTACCTTTGTGAGCGAGTCGGAGTTTGATACGTGGGGAAGAACCCGTAAATTGGTCTACCCAGACGGAGAGATTGTAGATTTCACATACAACCATGCTGGCAATCTCACTTCCATGAAGGGAACGAAATCATCAAGGGAATATCCCATCATCCATCGCCAAGGATACGATGAGAGGGAGAACCGAATCTACAGAAAGTACGGAAACGGAACGGAGCAATCCCTTGAGTATGAACCTCTGCGTAACCGCATGACTAGTTCGTCTGTGTCGTTCAATGGAAACATGTATCTTGACAATGCCTACAGTTATGATAATGTGGGTAACATTGTCTCCATCGTAAACTCCGCTAATATTCCCGACTTTGGACTGGGAGGCAACTACAAACATTCGTACAGGTATGATGACCTTGACCGTCTTATTTCGGCAGAAGGAGATTCAGAGACACGAGAAGAAAAACATTCATACACCCTATCGATGAAATACGACAACCGATATTCGATAATGAACAAAACTCAGAGACATCAATCTGTCAGCAAGAGTGACGGAGAGAAGACCGTCGTGGAGCACAATCACAGCTATCAGTATGATGGCGACACCCCTTCTGCTCCGAGCAGAATTGGAAGTCGGTTGTACTCGTATGATGCGAATGGCAACCCTACCTCTTGGGTGGACACGGCGAGTGGCGACTTCCGACAGATGATATGGGATGAGGAGAACAGAATGTCGGCTATCAGTGTAAATGGTGCAGACCTCTGCTTTACCTACGACCACGCAGGCGAGAGGGTGGTGAAAAGCACCTCCACCAACGACATGCTCTTCGTGAACGGCAAGTTTATGGGAAGCATACAGCATGGCGAGGATTTCACGGCGTATGTCTCACCGATGTTCACCTATGCGAAAGACCGTTTCACCAAGCATTACTATGTCGGGGGTGAGAGGGTGAGCAGTCGAATCGGTAGCGGACAGTTCTCTAACAAGTTCGACCAAGCGACGAACCCCGTCATCACGGCAGGCAACCAGAACTATGTGATGCGCATGGCGCAGCTCAACAATGAGTCGACCAGCGAGTTGGCTCGGAGGTACGACTTGCCGCCAGGGCCTGCCACCAACAAGGGCATCTATGAGAAGTTGTTGTTGGAGGGCAAGTTGGAAGCCACGGAGAATCCGAACTACGTGGCGCCGGAGGAAACCAATTACGACATTCCTCGAGGATGGCCGAGGTATCCTGTGTTCCCGGATAGTGGCGACGTGCCGGGGCCGCCAATTCAGTTCGAGGAGCTGACGCCCGACAGCGTCCGTGCCGGCTACACGTTCACAGACCCGAACATGATGGGTGAGGTGGATGAGTATTTCTACCATGGAGATCACCTCTCCTCCGTAGTGTTGGTGACCGACCGGAGGGCGGGTATTGTGCAGCAGTTCACCTACATGCCGTATGGCGAGTTGCTGGTCGAGGAGAGCAGTGTCGATCTCGCTTACCGCTTCTCCGCCAAGGAGACGGACCGCGAGACGGGGCTTTCGTATTTCGGCGCGAGGTACTATGACCCGACGGCGGCGATGTGGCTGGGGACGGATCCGTTGTGGGAGAAGTATGTGGGGATGAACCCGTATAATTACTGCGCAGGGAATCCTGTGGGGTTGGTGGATGTCGATGGAAGAACATTTACGGAAGCCGCGGAGAAGATGGTCCAAAAGATGGAGGCATACGCAGATGAAGGAATTGCAAAACGTCAAAA
>JAFRNH010000060.1 GCA_017430235.1 Paludibacteraceae bacterium
CATTGCTACGGGTACGCCTACTGCAAGAGACTTGAAAGCTCCAGGAAGAGAACTCAAAGGTGTTCATTTCGCACTCGAATTGCTTGCTCAGCAGAATCGTGTGTTGGCAGGTATGGAATTCTCACCAGAAGAACGTATCACAGCCAAGGGCAAGGATGTCTTAGTAATCGGTGGTGGTGATACGGGTAGCGACTGTATCGGTACGGCTCATCGTCAAGGTGCACTTAGTGTTACGCAGATCGAGATTATGCCTCGTCCAGTAGATGGACCAGAAGATCCTAAGAATCCATGGCCTAATTTCCCTAGAACATTCAAGACTACCTCAAGTCATGAGGAGGGATGTACAAGACGTTGGAACATCAACACGTTGGAATTCCTCGGTAAGGATGGTAAACTAACAGGTGTTCGTGTACAGGAAATCGACTGGAAACCAAATCCAGAAGGTGGTCGTCCAATCATGGTGGAGAAAGGTGAACCAGAGATTATTAAAGCAGAACTCGTGCTATTGGCTATGGGATTCCTGAAACCAGAGCATCCTGCTTATCCTGAGAATGTCTTCGTATGTGGAGATTCATTAAACGGAGCCTCTCTTGTTGTTCGTGCTATGGCGAGTGGTAAACAAACTGCACAGAAAGTAAACGCATATTTAAATAAATAAACCATGAGTAAGTATATTTTTGTGACGGGTGGTGTAGTTTCATCCTTAGGTAAAGGCATCATATCTGCCTCTATCGGGAAACTATTGCAGGCACGTGGCTATAGAATTACTATTCAGAAGTTTGATCCCTATATCAATATCGATCCGGGTACTCTGAATCCATACGAGCACGGTGAGTGCTACGTAACGGCTGATGGTATGGAGACCGATCTTGATTTGGGACATTATGAAAGATTTACGGGCATCCAAAGTACACGACACAACTCGCAAACAACGGGTCGTATCTATCAAGCGGTGATTGAGAATGAACGTAGGGGTGACTACCTCGGTCACACCATCCAAGTAGTGCCTCATATCACTGACGAGATAAAACGTAGAATACAACAGTTGTCAATCGTACCTGAAGGTGAACCTGCCAACTCTGCATACGACTTCATCATCACAGAGATAGGTGGAACAATCGGTGACATTGAGAGTGCACCTTTCCTTGAAGCCATTCGTCAGCTGAAATGGGAGTTAGGGAAAGATGCCGTTTGCGTTCACTTAACGTATGTGCCTTACCTAAAGGCTGCTGGTGAGTTGAAGACAAAACCTACTCAGCATAGTGTCAAGGACCTACAATCAGCCGGTATTCAACCTGATATCCTTATTCTACGTACCGAGCAACATCTAGATGATCACATAAGAAGAAAAGTGGCAGGATTCTGTAATGTGGATCTTGAATGTGTCATTCAAAGTGAAGACTTGCCTGATATTTACGAGGTACCAGTAAATATGCAGAAGCAAGGACTTGATGCTGCCATTCTTCGCAAAATGGAGATTCCAGTAGGCGAAACGCCTAAGTTGGGACCATGGAATCATTTCTTGGAGTTACGTCGTACTGCATCGGAAGTGGTTCGTATTGGATTGGTTGGCAAATATGATTTGCAGGATGCCTATAAAAGCATCAGCGAGAGTCTATCACATGCAGCTACTTATCATCACAGAAAGGTGGTGATCACCTTCATCAACTCTGAACATCTTGATATGAAGTTGGTCGAGAAACAAGATGGCTTGGTGATCTGTCCTGGATTTGGTAAGCGTGGAACAGAGGGTAAGATTCAAGCTGCGCAATATGCCAGAGAACACGATATACCATGTTTTGGTATCTGTCTCGGTATGCAGATGATGGTTATCGAGTTTGCTAGAAACGTTCTAGGATTGAAAGATGCCGATAGCACGGAGATGAATGAAAATACGAAAAACAATGTGATTGACCTGATGGAAGATCAGAAGAATGTCTCTCAGATTGGAGGTACGATGCGTCTTGGTGCTTATAATTGTGAATTGATGGAAGGCTCGCGTGCAGCAGTCATCTATGATGAGCAACTCATTCGTGAACGTCATCGTCATCGTTATGAGTTTAATAATGCATATTTAGATCAATTCGAATCAAAAGGGATGAAAGCAAGTGGTAAGAATCCAGATGCCGACTTGGTGGAGATCGTAGAGATCCCAACCCTTCGTTGGTACATCGGTACACAATTTCATCCTGAATATCAGAGTACGGTTTTACAACCGCACCCATTATTTATGGATTTTATCAAAGCAGCAATAAAAAAGTGAGATGAAAGAAGCAAAACTAATATTAGAAGACGGAACGATATTCGAGGGATGGTCGTTCGGTTATGAGCAGGGAGATGATCATCGCTCGGAGTCTGCGGACACCTCGGGTGAAGTAGTGTTCTGTACAGCTATGACAGGCTATCCGGAAAGCCTGACAGACCCTAGTTATGCAGGACAGTTGTTGGTGATGACTTATCCATTGGTTGGTAACTATGGTGTACCACCGCAAGAGAAATGGGAAAGCGACCGTATTTATGCTCGGTCGCTTATTGTGTCTGATTATAGTGCGGCCTACTCGCACTGGGACGCACAGGAGAGCCTTTCAGATTGGCTCATCCGTGAGCGAGTGCCGGCGATTACTGGTGTTGACACCCGACGGCTAACAAAAGTATTACGAGAACGAGGGGTGATGATGGGCAGAATCGTAATAGGTGATGCCTCTGCAAACGCCACTAAAAATATTGAACCTGCGACAGAATATGGCTCCATCAATTGGGTGGAACGCGTATCCTGTCGCAGTGTTGTTCGATACAATGAGGGTGGTAAGATAAAAGTTGTCCTTGTTGATTGCGGTGTAAAGGCAAACATTATCCGTTGTCTCGTGAACCGTGGTTGTGAAGTGATTCGTGTGCCTTGGAACTATGATTATACCGAGATGGACTTTGATGCCCTATTCCTCGGAAATGGTCCGGGCGACCCTAACTTGTGCGGTGAAGCGATAGCCATTCTGAAGAAACAGATGGAACGCTCCGACAAACCTATCTTTGGTATCTGCTTGGGTAATCAACTCTTGGCAAAGGCTGCAGGTGCAAATGTCTACAAACTAAAATATGGACATCGTTCTCACAACCAGCCAGTGCGCCTCGTAGGTGAAAATCAATGTTTCATTACCGCACAAAATCATGGATATGCAGTAGATGCAAAGACTCTTCCAAACGATTGGAAAGAGTTGTTCGTAAATATGAATGATGGTTCTAATGAAGGAATCCAACATAGCTCTAAGCCTTGGTTCTCGGCTCAGTTCCACCCAGAGGCTTGTTCGGGTCCTGTCGATACGGAGTTCCTTTTCGATCGCTTCGTAGCATCTATTAAAAAATAACCACCTTGATACAAAATTTAGCAAAGAAAATTAAATATGAGAGACGAATCAATACATAAAGTGCTCCTGTTGGGATCTGGAGCTTTGAAGATTGGAGAGGCTGGTGAGTTTGATTATTCAGGATCGCAAGCATTGAAGGCATTGCGTGAAGAAGGTATCAAGACCGTGCTCATCAATCCAAACATTGCTACGGTACAGACCTCTGAAGGCGTTGCCGATGAGATCTATTACTTGCCCGTACAACCTTACTTTGTAGAACGTGTCATTGAAAAAGAACATCCGGATGGTATCTTACTAGCTTTCGGTGGTCAAACAGCATTGAACTGTGGTGTGGAACTATATCGCAGTGGCGTTCTTGAACGTTATGGCGTACGTGTATTGGGTACACCCGTACAATCTATCATTGATACGGAAGACCGAGAGCTATTCGTAGAGAGATTGAATGAGATTGATGTGAAGACAATTCGCTCAGAAGCCTGTTCCACTGTCGAAGAGGCTCGTCAGGCTGCTCAAAAGGTCGGCTATCCTGTTATCCTTCGTGCCGCTTATGCACTAGGTGGTTTGGGTAGCGGTTTCTGCGATAATGAACAACAACTAAACGAACTGGCTGAGAAAGCCTTCGCCTTCTCTCCTCAAGTATTGGTGGAGAAATCATTAAAGGGATGGAAAGAGATTGAATATGAGGTGGTACGTGATAAATATGACAACTGTATCACTGTTTGTAATATGGAAAACTTCGATCCTCTTGGTATCCACACAGGTGAAAGTATCGTAGTGGCTCCTAGTCAGACACTTACGAACGCTGAGTTCCATAAATTGCGTGCATTAGCCATCAAGATCATTCGTCATATAGGTATCGTGGGTGAGTGCAACGTGCAATATGCCTTAGACCCTCAGTCTGAAGATTATCGCGTTATCGAAGTAAATGCCCGTCTTTCCCGTTCTTCCGCCCTTGCTAGTAAGGCTACGGGTTATCCTCTTGCTTTTGTTGCTGCTAAGCTGGGATTGGGTTACGGACTCTTCGAATTGAAAAATGCGGTAACTAAGGAGACATCTGCTTTCTTCGAACCTGCACTTGATTATGTGGTGTGCAAGATTCCTCGTTGGGATCTATCTAAATTCCATGGTGTTGACCGTGAATTAGGTTCCAGCATGAAGAGTGTGGGTGAAGTGATGGCCATCGGACGAACCTTTGAAGAGGCTTTGCAAAAGGGTCTTCGTATGATTGGTCAGGGTATGCATGGTTTCGTAGAGAATAAAGAGCTAACCATTCCAAATGTTGATGCTGCTCTACATGAGCCTACAGATAAACGTATCTTTGTGGTTTCCAAGGCCATGCACATGCCAGAATATACGATTGATCGTATCTACGAATTGACCAAGATTGATCGTTGGTTCCTCGAGAAACTAAAACATATCATTGATATCGATGACAGATTGAAGAGTGTGACATCCATCACCTCTTCTGATGGAACCACTGCTTCATTGATCGATTCTGCCCTTCGTGCTATTCCAGCTGACCTGATTCGCGAGGCTAAGATGTACGGATTCTCCGATTTCCAAATAGCTCGTGCAATCGGTCTTGAGAATGAGGTGAACCGTCTGGAGGATGGACACTCACATGGAGAGAAGATGCATCGTGCTATGCTTGTAGTGCGTGAATTTCGTAAACGTCTTGGTATACTCCCAGTTGTAAAGCAGATCGATACAATGGCTGCTGAATATCCAACGCAAACAAATTATCTATATCTGACATACAGTTCACTGGATGGTGCACAAAACAATGTTGGTCATGACGTTACCTATGAGAACGATTCACGTTCTGTTATCGTTCTTGGTTCTGGTGCTTATCGTATCGGTAGTAGCGTTGAGTTCGATTGGTGTGGTGTACAAGCCTTGAACACCATTCGTCGTGAGGGTTATCGTTCTATCATGATCAATTATAACCCAGAGACCGTTTCGACAGACTATGACTTGTGTGACAGACTCTACTTCGATGAGTTAACCTTTGAGAGAGTGATGGATATCATCGATCTTGAAATCCCTTATGGTGTCATTGTCTCAACAGGTGGTCAGATACCTAATAACTTGGCAGTATATCTTGATGAGGAGCATGTTCCTATTTTAGGTACGCAAGCATGTGATATTGATTGCGCCGAAGATCGTGCTAAGTTCTCTGCCATGCTGAATGAGATTGGAGTCAACCAACCAGAATGGAGTGCATTGACAAGCATGGAGGATATCGATAGTTTCGTAGAGCGTGTGGGCTTCCCTGTTCTTGTTCGTCCAAGTTATGTGTTGAGTGGTGCTGCAATGAATGTCTGCTCAAACAAAGAGGAACTAGAAAGATTCTTAAAGCTTGCTGCTAATGTCAGCAAAAACCACCCAGTGGTGGTCTCTAAGTTCATCGAACATGCAAAAGAGATTGAGATGGATGCAGTGGCACGCAATGGTGAGATCCTTGCATACGCTATCTCAGAACATATTGAATACGCTGGTGTCCATTCAGGAGATGCTACGATTCAGTTCCCTCCACAGAAATTGTATGTGGAGACCGTACGTCGTATCAAACGTATCTCTAAGCAAATTGCCAAGGCATTGCATATCAATGGTCCGTTCAACATTCAATACATGGCACGACAGAATGATATCCTCGTTATCGAGTGTAACCTACGTGCTTCACGTTCCTTCCCATTTGTTTCGAAGGTACTTAAATTGAACCTCATAGATCTTGCCACTCATGTAATGTTAAAATTACCAGTGGAGAGACCATCCAAGAATCTGTTTGATCTTGATTATGTAGGTATCAAGGCATCACAGTTCTCATTCAACCGTTTACAGAATGCCGACCCTGTTTTAGGTGTCGATATGGCAAGTACCGGAGAGGTGGGTTGTATAGGAGACACGACCGATATAGCACTGCTTACAGCTATGCTTTCTGTAGGACATCGTATTCCGAAGAAGGGCGGTTCCATTCTACTCTCTACGGGTGGAGCTAAACAAAAGGCAGCTATGCTTGACGCAGCACGTCAGCTTGCATCAAATGGCTATCACTTGTATGCTACTCATGGAACGAGCGACTATCTAACTGCTAATGGCATTGAGAACACCACTGTTCTATGGCCAAGCGAGGAGAACTCATCCAAAGAGTATGTGACAGAAGCTCCATCAGCCCTTGAACTCCTTCATGCTCATAAGATTGACATGGTGGTGAATATTCCGAAGGATTTGACCAGTCATGAGTTGACAAACGGATATAAAATCCGTCGTGCATCCATCGATTTGAACATACCACTTATTACCAATGCTCGATTGGCTTCAGCATTCATCAATGCCTTTATTGAGGTGCCGTTGGATACAATTCCAATCAAGAGCTGGCGTGAATATCAATAATTAGTTAATAATCAATAAATCAGAATATTATGTGTGGAATAGTAGGAATATTTCGTTTGAATAAGCAAAGTGCGGAACTACGAGATAAAGCACTGCGCATGAGTCAGAAAATACGTCACCGTGGACCCGATTGGAGTGGTATATGGTGCGGAGGGTCAGCCATTTTGGCTCATGAACGACTAAGCATCGTTGATCCTGAATCAGGTAAGCAACCGCTCTTCTCACCTGATGGTCGACAAGTATTGGCTGTGAATGGTGAGATCTATAATCATCAAGATATTCGTCGTGAGTTTGGATCATCGTATGAGTTTCAAACGGGTAGTGACTGTGAAGTAATCCTTGCCATATACAAAGAGTGGAGAGCCTCTGTGAAGGATATCGCTACTGCAGACCCATCTGCCATGTTGGAGCGTCTTAGCGGAATCTTTGCTTTTGCCCTTTATGATGAGGAAAGAGACGAGTTTTTGATTGCACGCGACCCAATAGGTGTCATTCCATTGTATATTGGATATGATAACGATGGAAAGGTCTATGTGGCTTCTGAAATGAAGGCACTAGAGGGTCAATGTGATCGATATGAGCCATTCCTGCCAGGACATTATTATTGGAGTCAGAGTGCAGGCATGAAGCGTTGGTACAAGCGTGATTGGTTCTCATACGATGCAGTAAAATCAGCCTCTTCAAGCAGTGAGGAGATTCGTCAGGCACTTCGTGCAGCTGTGAAACGTCAGTTGATGTCTGACGTACCATACGGAGTTCTACTTTCAGGAGGATTGGATTCCAGTATCATATCTGCCATTGCTGAACGTTACAGTGAAAACCGTATTGAGAACGATGGTAAGACCCGTGCTTATTGGCCACGTCTTCACTCATTTGCTGTTGGTTTGAAGGGTGCGCCTGATTTAGCTAAGGCACGTCTTGTAGCAGAACATATTGGAACTGTTCATCATGAGATTAACTATACGATTCAAGAAGGATTGGATGCCATTCGTGATGTTATCTATTTCATTGAAACATACGATGTGACTACCGTACGTGCATCTACACCAATGTATCTGTTGGCTCGTGTCATCAAGTCAATGGGTATCAAGATGGTACTCTCAGGCGAGGGAGCAGATGAGATCTTTGGAGGATACCTCTATTTCCACAAAGCACCATCGGCACGTGATTTTCATGAGGAGACTGTTCGTAAACTTTCCAAACTTTATATGTATGACTGTTTACGTGCGAATAAGAGTCTTTCTGCATGGGGTGTTGAGGGTCGTGTTCCATTCTTGGATAAGGAGTTCCTTGATGTGGCAATGACCACCAATCCAGAGGCAAAGATGTGTCCTGGACAAACCATTGAGAAACTTATTCTTAGAGAGGCCTTCTCTGATATGTTACCAGAAGAGATTGCATGGAGACAAAAAGAACAGTTCAGTGATGGAGTGGGTTACTCATGGATTGATACACTTAAACGTATCACATCTGAAGCTGTTACGGATGAGCAGATGGCTCACGCAGCAGAACGTTTCCCTATTAATCCACCATTGAACAAAGAGGAATATTACTATCGTAGTATCTTTGAGGAACACTTCCCAAGTGAATCTGCTGCACGTAGTGTACCACAAGAGGCAAGTGTCGCTTGCTCTACTGCGATTGCTCGTGAGTGGGACGAAGCATTCAAGAAATTGAATGATCCAAGTGGTCGTGCTGTTAGTGGCGTTCATGAACAAGCTTATTAAGAATTTTGTAAGGACGCGGCGTGCCGCGTCCGTTTAAATAAAATAGTCTATGTGTGGAATAGTAGGATATATCGGAAAGCAGCAAGCCTATCCCATTCTGATTAAAGGCTTGAAGCGTTTGGAATATCGTGGATATGACAGTGCAGGTGTGGCGCTAATCAACAATGATTCTTCATTGAATGTATACAAAACCAAAGGGAAAGTGAAAAACCTTGAGGAACTATGTTCAGAGAAGGATACTATGGGTTGTGTGGGTATTGCACACACGCGATGGGCCACACATGGTGAACCATCGGCAGCAAATGCTCACCCTCATTATTCTCAATCGAAGAATCTAGCCATCATTCACAATGGAATCATTGAGAACTATAGTGATCTAAAAACGAGACTGCAAGAGAAGGGAATCGAATTCCGCTCTGATACCGACACCGAAGTCATCGTACAATTTATTGAGTACGTACAGACCCGTAAGAACATTGATTTGTTAACGGCTGTCAGTATCGTCTTGCATGAGTTGATTGGTGCTTATGCTATAGCCATTCTTGATCGTCGTCATCCAGATACGATTATTGCTGCCCGTAAGCAGAGTCCGCTCGTCATAGGTATTGGCGATGATGAGTTCTTCTTAGGCTCGGATGCTAGTCCGATTGTCGAATATACCAATCGGGTGGTTTATCTCGAAGATGGCAATATTGCTGTCATCAAGCGGGGTGAGGACCTGAAAATCGTAGATATCCATAATATAGAGATGTCGCCAGAGGTGAAAACCGTCGATTTCAACCTTGGACAGATTGAAAAAGGCGGATACGCTCACTTCATGTTGAAAGAGATCTTTGAACAACCTGATTGCCTTTCCAATTGTATGCGTGGACGTATCAATACGGAATGTGATCGGGTGACACTCAATGCGGTCATTGATTTTAAAGACCGCCTTGTCAATGCTAAACGATTCATCATTGTTGGATGTGGTACGTCATGGCATGCCGGATTGATCGGTAAACAGATCATTGAATCACTTTGCCGCATACCTGTGGAGGTGGAATATGCCTCAGAATTTCGTTACAGAAATCCAGTGGTGGGTGAGGGCGATGTGGTGATTGCTTTGTCGCAAAGTGGTGAGACCGCCGACACATTGGCTGCCGTAGAACTGGCAAAAAGCAAAGGTGCCTTCATATATGGTATCTGTAACGCTATTGGTGCAAGTATCCCTCGTATCACTCATACAGGTTCTTACATTCATGTGGGTCCAGAGATTGGTGTAGCATCTACAAAAGCCTTTACTGGACAGGTTACTGTGCTGACAATGTTGGCACTTGCGGTGGCAAAAGAACGTAAAACCATTCAGGATGAAGAATATAACTCGATTGTAAAGGAACTAAACGCAATCCCTGATAAGATGAGGGAGGTGTTGAAACTAAACGATACAATCGCTAATCTTAGTCGTCTTTTCACCTATGCTCATAACTTCCTTTATTTAGGAAGAGGCTTTGGTTACCCTGTCGCTTTGGAAGGAGCTCTGAAATTGAAGGAGATCAGTTATATTCATGCAGAGGGTTATCCTGCTGCCGAGATGAAACACGGGCCTATTGCTTTGATTGATAGTGATATGCCAGTTGTAGTCATTGCACCACGCAATGCTATGTATGAAAAGGTGTTAAGTAACATTCAGGAGGTGAAGGCTCGACATGGAAGAGTGATCGCTCTTGTGTCGAAAGGAGACGAGAGCATCCGTAAGTGCGCGGATGTAGTCATCGAACTTCCTGATACGTTGGAATGTTTGGAGCCATTGATCTACACGATTCCTCTTCAAATGCTTGCCTATCATGTAGCAGTGCTAAAAGGAAAGGATGTGGATCAACCCCGCAACCTTGCCAAATCAGTAACAGTAGAATAAAGGTTAATACCCGATAAATAAAATGGAACAGTTAAAACATGAGTGCGGTGTTGCGATGATTCGTCTTCTAAAACCGCTTGAATATTACGAAAAAAAATATGGTACATGTTGCTATGGTCTGAATAAACTCTATCTGATGATGGAGAAACAGCATAACCGTGGTCAGGAGGGCGCTGGTATCGCTTCCGTTCACCTTAATGTTGAACCTGGATGCGAATACATGTTCCGTGAGAAGGCTGAAGGTAAGGATGCCATCTCTGAAATCTTCTCTCGGGTGGATGCCTCTTTTTCGGGTGAGCTACTGATGGGTCATCTACGCTACTCGACAACGGGTAAGAGCGGACTGACTTTCGTTCACCCTTTCTTACGCCGTAACAACTGGCGTGCGAAGAACCTTTGCTTGTGTGGTAACTTCAATATGACCAACATTGAAGAGATCTTCACTCAACTGACAGAACAAGGTCAATACCCTCGTATCTATAGTGATTCCTATATCATGCTGGAACTGATGGGGCATCGCCTCGACAGGGAAGTGGAACGTAATTATAAAGCAGCCAAAGAGAAAAACCTTGAAGGAACGGCTATTACGGATTATATCGATTCCAATGTGGATGTCTCAAATGTCTTGAAAACATCCATGCCACAGTTTGATGGTGGTTATGTTGTATGTGGTTTAACTGGTTCTGGTGAATTCTTCACTATGCGTGACCCTTGGGGAATCCGTCCTGCTTTCTATTATCAGGATGACGAGATTGTGGCACTTGCATCAGAGCGTCCTGTCCTTCAGACTACATTCGACCTTCAGATTAATGATATTCATGAATTACCTGCTGGTTCTGCTCTCATTATCAAGCGGAGTGGAGATATTAACTTACAGTCTATCATCCCTCAGAAAGAGAGTCATGCTTGTTCTTTTGAACGTATCTATTTCTCTCGTGGCAATGATTGCGACATCTATCATGAACGTCAGCAGTTAGGCAAACAACTTGTCCCAGCGGTTTCGCAAGCAATCGATGGAGATGTTAAAAATACCGTATTCTCATTTATTCCTCATACAGCAGAAGTAGCCTATTATGGTCTCCTCCAAGGTTTTATGCAGAAAGGACATGATGTTCGATTTGAAAAGATTGCATGGAAGGATATTAAACTTCGTACTTTTATCACAGAGGATAACCAGCGAAATGACCTTGCTGCTCATGTCTATGACGTGACATACGGTGTGGTTCGTCAGCAAGAGGATAATCTTGTTGTCATAGACGATAGTATCGTTCGTGGTACCACATTGAAAGAGAGTATCATAAAGATTTTGGACCGCTTACGTCCTAAAAAGATTGTGCTCGTCAGCAGTGCTCCGCAAATTCGCTACCCTGATTTCTATGGTATCGATATGGCTCGCCTTGAAGAGTTCATTGCCTTTCGTGCATGTATAGCCTTGCTGGAAGATCGTCACATGGATGATTTGATTGAGAAGGTGTATCAACGTTGTAAGGAGGAACTCAAGAAACCAGCTGCTGAGCAGGTTTTAGCAGTTAAGGAACTCTACAGACCATTTGGTACACAAGAGATTAATGAGAAGATTGTCGAGATGTTACGTCCAGACAATGTAACTACTCCAATTGAGATTGTTTTTCAAAGTATCGAGGGACTACATGCTGCATGTCCCAATCATCATGGTGATTGGTATTTCACAGGTGATTATCCAACACCAGGTGGTGTTCGTCTTTGCAACCAGTCTTTTGTTCGCTATATAGATCGATTGTCTAAGGAATAGGAGATCATTTCCAAGCATCTCCTAAAATCATTCCGCCACCGAAACCCATTGATTTCACTTTGTCGATGGTGTTGAACGTGACTCCGCCTAATGCGAGCACGCGGTGGTCGATGATGCCTTCTGCCTTTGCACGTGCTATCTGTTCGGGGGAGAAAGCTGCATGATAACCTTGTTTGGAGATACTATCAAAGATAGGGGAGAGGGATACATAGTTGCATCTCTCTTTCCATATTTTCACCTCTTCAAGAGTATGACAACTCTTGCTTACACTTCCTTCCCACTGCATAGGTGGAAGTGGATTTCTACCATTGAGATGAACACCATAAAGGTGATAGGTTTGCGCTAAAGTGTGATGATCATGCAAAACCAATTTGTTGTAGTATTCTGAAGGGATGGAACGAATCAGTTGTTCTACCTCCTCAATTTTCGCTTCTGGTTTCCGAATATGAATCAAGTCAACATCTCCCCGCTGAAGAAGCTGAACAATTCGTTCTGCCTCCTCAGGGAAGAATGTAGGTAATGTGATGACGATTGTCATGACAGACTCATGTTAATATGATCGAATGATCCATCCCAATCTTTCCATACAGGTTCTATGCCTCTGTCACGAAGCGATTGAGCAATCTCCTCCACCGTACGGTCGTCGTTGACGGAGAATTGTTCCAAGGCTTGTGGATAAGTGTAATATCCACCTGGATTGACGCGGCTGGCGGCAGACATGGTGGTAACACCCAACGTACACATATTGTTGCGGATGAATTCAGGCTCGCGTGTCGAATAGGAGATATCCACATCGTGGTCGAAGATACGCATGGCAAAGGTCACCTGAGCCAACTGTCTGTCATTCACAAGACAATTTGGTTGAAATCCTTCGTTTTGTGCAGGACGCATACGTGGGAAGTTGACTGAATATTTTGTTCTCCAATATTTCTTCTGAAGATAACGTAGATGGTAGGCCATCATAGTCACATCCGTCTTCCACTCCTTCTCCAATCCGAGTAATACACCCATACCGATGCTATGGACACCTGCCATACCCATACGGTCGAATGCGTTCACGCGCCATTCATACTTCGATTTCATGCCACGAGGGTGATATATGTTGTAGTTGGCAGCGTTGTAGGTTTCCTGAAAGCAAATAACACCATTTAACCCATGGTGTGTGAGTAGTGCATAGTCTTCCGTTGAGAGAGGCATCACCTCTATCTTCAGGTTGGAGAAGTAGGGTTTTGCTCTGTCAAGTGCAGCGGCAATGTAGTCGGTGCCAGCCTTAGCAGGGTTTTCACCTGTCACAATCAATAGGTTCTCGAAAGGACCTAGTTTCTTGATAGCCTTGTATTCATCCTCACATTGATCGATAGAGAGGATGGTGCGCTCCATAGGGTTTTCACGATGGAAGGCGCAATAGATGCATGAGTTGCAACAAGAGTTGGTGATGTATAGAGGAATGAACATCGACATGGTTTTTCCGAATCGCTCACG
Organism: Paludibacteraceae bacterium; assembly: GCA_017430235.1. GTDB lineage: Bacteria > Bacteroidota > Bacteroidia > Bacteroidales > Paludibacteraceae > UBA1181. The sequence goes on from JAFRNH010000060.1 coordinate 13,630, forward strand.
CGTATATTTTTGTGAGAGTTGGGCCATCTGCTCCAAAAACGGTTCTGCCGCTGGCGAGATGAGTGCCATGAAGTCCTCCACATCACAATGATCTTTGGCAAGTGCTCGACGCACGTCAAAGCTGGTTTTTGAGGCAATCTTCTGGGTTGTCTCATCCCATGAAATGTTTTTTATTTCGTCACTAAACATTTTCTTAATTCATTATTTCTGTAAGATTCGAATCTATAATTTGTTTGGAAGTTTGCCACACACTTTGCACGTCTCCCTTTTACAAAAGTTAAAGCGGGTGAATTGCATGGAAAGAGCATCGAAAGTGAGCAATGTGTTCGTAAGCGGTTCTCCGTTTCCGATGAAGTACTTAATGCATTCAGTAGCCATCAGTGTACCGCAGATACCAGCGATACTACCTAAGACACCTATCTCGCTACCTTTCTCCACCTCCTCTGGTGCAGGAGGTTCAGGGAAGATACAACGATAGCAGGCAGTGCCTGGAATATGCGTCATCAGTTGTCCTTGATAACGGACAATACCTCCCATGGTAAAGGGTTTGTTGAGAGAAACACATACATCATTGATCAGATATTTCGAAGAGAAATTATCCGTTCCATCCATCACGTAATCGAACTGTTCAATAATGGAGGATGCCTTCGCTTCTGTTAAAAGCTCCTTGTAGGTGATCACCTGCACATCAGGATTAATGTCATTTAGCTTCTCCTTAGCAGAATCGACCTTAGGTCTGTTAATACCCGATGTGGCATGGATAATCTGTCTTTGTAGATTGGAGAGGCTGACCACATCCCCGTCAACAATACCGATAGTGCCTACCCCTGCAGCGGCAAGGTACATAGCCATTGGAGACCCAAGTCCACCAGCACCTACTATTAGCACTTTTGCATTGAGTAACTTTAATTGTCCGTCCAATCCAAATCCATCCAAAATGATGTGTCGGTTGTAACGTTTCTTTTGCGTGTTATTTAAGCTTTCGTAAGTCATGTGTTAATTTTGCTGCGCAGAAATTAGGCCCACACATAGTACAATACTCACCATCCGTATGTCCGGCTTCTTCAAAATATTGAAGCGCACGTTCTGGATCAAGAGAGAGATGAAATTGATCTCTCCAACGGAACTCAAAACGAGCTTTAGACAATGCATTATCTCGAATGGTAGCACCTGGATGTCCTTTAGCGATATCGGCTGCATGGGCAGCTATCTTAAAGGTGACAACACCATTGCGTACGTCTTCTTTGTTCGGAAGAGCTAAGTGTTCCTTTGGCGTGACATAGCAAAGCATTGCTGTTCCCAACCAAGCTATTTGTGCACCACCGATTGCTGATGTGATATGGTCGTAACCTGGTGCAATATCTGTCACCACAGGTCCAAGCGTATAGAAAGGTGCTTCATGACAATGATCCAGCTGGCGTTCCATGTTTTCTTGAATCTTTTGCATTGGGACATGTCCTGGTCCTTCGATGAATGCCTGCACACCTTTTTCCCATGCACGGGTAACAAGTTCTCCCATGGTGTCTAGTTCTGCGAATTGCGCTTCATCATTAGCATCCGCTGTACAGCCTGGACGAAGGCCATCACCAAGGGATAGGGCAGTGTCATATTGTGCTACGATGTCGCATATATCATCGAAGTGCTCATATAAAAATGATTCTTTGTCGTGGATGAGACACCATTTAGACATGATACTACCACCACGACTGACAATGCCACAGAGACGTTTATCGGCCAAATGTACATTGTGACGACGAATACCTGCATGGATAGTGAAATAATCCACTCCTTGTTCACACTGTTCGATAAGAGTATCTTTGAAAATTTCCCATGTGAGATTCTCTACTTTTCCATCAACCTTTTCTAATGCTTGGTAAATAGGCACTGTACCAACGGGTACTGGACAGTTACGAATAATCCATTCACGAGTTTCATGAATATTCGCACCCGTAGAGAGATCCATCAGAGTATCACCTCCCCATTTACAAGACCAAACAGCCTTTTCCACCTCTTCATCGATAGAAGATGTTGTAGCAGAATTTCCGATGTTGGTGTTGATTTTTACGGAAAAGTTTCTTCCGATAATCATCGGCTCTGCCTCTGGGTGATTGATGTTGCATGGAAGAACAGCACGACCTCTGGCAATTTCGTCTCTAACGAACTCAGGGGTGATATGACTTTTTATACCCAACTCTTCACAGTTCATGTTCTCGCGAATGGACACGTACTCCATTTCGGGTGTGATAACTCCCGCTTTAGCATAATCCATTTGCGTGATATGCTTTCCTTTGATAGCACGACGAGGCAGCTGAATATGTTCAAAACGAAGAGAATCTAATTCGGGATTAGCAAGACGTTGTTTCCCATATTCGCTTGTCACTTCGTTTAACTGTTCTGTGTCATTTCTGTCGATAATCCACTTTTCACGAAGACGAGGCAGCCCTTTCTTAAGGTCGATCGTTATGTTGGGATCAGAAAAAGGTCCGCTTGTGTCATAGATATAAACAGGTTTGTTCTCTTCGTATGAAGGAATTCCTTTTTCATCTTTTGTAACGGTTGGAGTAAGGTTCACCTTAATCATCCCCACGTTTATATCCGGGAATAGTTTTCCCTTCATATATGCTTTTTCTCTTTTGGCGTATGCTTTGTTATCTTGAGGCATAATGTTGAGATTAGGAGTTTAAAAATGCGGTAAGAGGACTTGAAGCTTCTGCGGAGTCGCTGACACTTCCCAAGCCTGCTTCGTAGGCCATTCGACCAGCGATGACAGCCTGACGGAAAGCGTCGGCCATCTTGACAGGGTCACCTGCCACTGCAATAGCAGTGTTGACAAGGCAGCAATCTGCGCCCATCTCCATAGCTTCAGCAGCATGACTAGGAGCACCGATACCAGCATCCACCACAACAGGAACAGAAGCTTGCTCGATGATGATTTGCAGAAAATCCTTCATTCTCAATCCTTTATTTGTACCTATTGGAGCTGCGAGTGGCATGACAGTGGCAGCGCCAGCCTCTTCGAGGTGTTTGCATAGGGTAGGGTCGGCTTGACAATAAGGAAGCACGACGAAACCAAGTTTCACCAGTTTTTCTGTAGCCTTGAGGGTCTCTACTGAGTCAGGTAGTAGATAGCGAGGGTCGGGGTGAATCTCCAGTTTCAACCAGTTTGTACCAAAAGCCTCGCGAGCCATTTGGGCAGCATAGACAGCCTCTTCTGCATCGCGCACACCAGAGGTGTTAGGAAGCAGTTGAATGGATGGGTTTTGAATGATATGAGTGAGGAGGTCATCCTGCTTATCATCCAACTCAATGCGCTTCATGGCTACGGTCACCATCTCCGTTTCACTTGCTGCGATAGCTTTCGCCATGACTTCATTGTTCATGAATTTACCCGTACCTAAGAATAGGCGCGATTTAAACTCACGTCCTGCAATTATTAGTTTTTCCATTTGTTTATTATTTGTATTATTTGTTTCGTTTTTTCAATCGGATTCTCAGCATTGAGGACTGCACCGCTCAGGGCGATACCCGTCACACCAGTCTGCAAGATAGAAGGGATATCATCTATGGTGATACCACCGATAGCAAAGATGGGAAGGTTAATCCCCGCTTGTTTCATCTTTTGAACGATCTCTCTGTAACCCTCAAGTCCGAGGATGGGAGAGAGTCCTTTTTTTGTGGTGGTAAAGCGAAAAGGGCCACATCCGATGTAGGTGGCACCTGCCTTATAGTGCGCTTTCACATCGTCGAAAGTGTTAGCTGTACCTCCAATGATGTAGTCTGACCCGAGAATAGCTCTTGCTTCGCTGATCGACATATCCTTTTTGCCCAAATGAACTCCGTCGGCATGAAGCTCTGCCACCAGCTCAACGTGGTCGTCGATGATGAATTTAGCCCCTGCAGCCTTGCACATCTGCTGTGCTTTGAGAGCCACGGGACGCATCTCATCTGTAGACGCCTCTTTCATCCTAAGCTGAATCCATTGGCAACCACCCTCCAATGCCATTTGTATGCCATCGAGGTATGAATATTTATCGTTGTAATGGGAAATATAGTACATCCTTTTATCCTCCGCATGCAGCTTTTACGACAACAATATTGTCATTCTCTTTTAGAGAAGTGGATGGCCACTCGGCACGTGTAATCATTTGATTGTTGATAGCTACCGCTACTCCCTTGGCTGGCAGATTCAGCTCTGTAGCCAATTCTGATAGGTTTTGAGACGCTGTTTCAGTCTCTTTGCTGTTGATGATAATCTTCATAGTAAATGAAATAAATATATTATTAGGTAGGCATAAAATAAACCTACTGATAAATCTGAAATCGACTATCAATAGGGGGGACAAAACGTCATAAGAAGATAAACATTGAATCAGACACTCATTTCTCACTATTAAGTGATTCACTTCGTCTTTTCCTACGGCAGCATTACCTGCATCAGGTCAATGGGTATAATCTCAGTCGGTCGAAACCAACACCCCGATCGATGTTTCTTATTTCAGTGCAATATTACGCACAATTATTTGTTTTGCCAAATAAATTTGGTCTTTTGAATCGGATGGATAAATTTCCGATGTATGCCATGTTTTAGATGTCAGCAACGGAACAGAAGTTTTTAATTTCTGTTCTGTTTCTTTTGCTGTTCCATCATAGCTTGTTGTTGCTTTTGCATCTCTTCGATTCTTGAGAGCCAAGTACTCTTCTTCATTGGTTTCTTTTGGTTCTCTTGAATCTGCTTCAAAAGTTTCTCTTCATCCACAAAGTATTTGCGTATGATAAATGTCTGGATGATTGTGATTAACAATGATACGAAATAGTAGTAGCTCAATCCAGATGAATAATCATTGAAGATGAATAGGAACATCAAAGGCATGAAGTACATCATATATTTCATGAATGGGAATTGTCCCATTTGTCCCGTATCCGTTGAAGCCATGTTGATTTTCGTATAGATAATGTTGGTGATGGTCATCAAGAGACAGAACAAACTGAGGTGATCACCAATCAACCAGATATCCTTGTTCCATGAGATAAATGCATCATAGGTGGATAGGTCTTCAGCCCATAAGAAACTCTCACCTCTTAGTTCTATCGCATTAGGGAAGAAATAGAAGAGGGCAACGAGGATAGGCATTTGAAGTAACATAGGCAGACATCCGCCCATTGGATTAACGCCCGCTTTTGAATAGAGCTCCATTGTAGCCTGAGAACGTTCTGTTTGTTTGTCAGCAGGGTATTTAGCGTTAATTTCATCTATCTGAGGTTTCAACACTCTCATCTTAGCCGATGAAAGGTATGATTTGTAAGTCAATGGGAAGATAATAATCTTCATCACAATGGTCATGATCAAAATGATAATACCATAATTACCAATGAAACCGCCAAGGAAATTGAACAATGGAATAGAGAATATTTGGTTCACCCAACGGAAGATAGCAGCTCCCAATGGGATAATGCGTTTCAAGTTAAGTTTCTGATCACCAGATAACTCTTTATCGTATGACTTTAACAATTTGTATTGGTTCGGACCAAAGAAGTAACGCATACCGATAGTGGAATTTCCTCCTTCATACGGAATATCGATGGATGCATTATAAAATTTGATATACTTAGATGAATCGTTAGGGATTTTTGAATCCAAAACAGAAGAAGAGAAGCTCTTATCTGCAATGAGAATACTTGAGAAATATTGGTCCTTGAAGGCAATCCAACGCAAAGGTTCTGAAATTGTTTCATTATCATTGGATGTCTCACTTAGGTAGTCAATACCGTCATTTAGGGTGTTGTAATACATTTGAGCGTAACGTGACTCAAACTTACGACCTTTCTCATGTTGAGGAACGCTCATGCTCCATTGTGCATTGAGAGGGGAATTGACCAAGATGCCATCCATATTGTTCATACGAACGTCGAAGTCCACCATGTAGGAGTTCGTTGGCAGCGTATAAACAAAGTCGATGCTAGATCCTTCTTTTGCTTGTAATTTGAAGATAACGGATGTATCAGTACGGGATGATACGTTAAATTTCATTTCAGACGAATTCAACGTACGATTGTCCGTTGTTGATAATTTGAGGGAGAAGGAGTTTTCATTTTCAGAGAACAATACCAATGGGTCCTTCTTGTAATCCACATATTCTTTTAGGGTCACATTCTTAACTGTGGCACCTAAATTAGAGAAATCAACTTTAACGAGGTCATTTTCCAAGGTGACGTTCTCTTCGTTCAGCAATGCATTTTGTGAGAAGACACCGAAACGTTCAGCTGATTTGACCAATTTTATAGAGTCAGAATCATCCTCATTGAAAATAGGTTTAGCAGTCTCTGCTCTTGATTGCTCCTCATTCTCTGCAAGAGTCTTTTGCGCAACACGAATAGAGTCGTAATATCTTTGTCTTGCTTCTTTTTGTTCTGGAGTGGGGGCGGTTAGATAAGTATAACCAACAAGTGTAGCAGCTGTACACACGAAGAACAGAATTGTATTTTTATCCATTATTATAAATTATTTATCAGATATTTGCAATCGTAGAACTTCTTCTACTTATTTCCCATTTTCAAATCGAAAAAAGACTTTAAAAATAGAGTGCAAATTTACGGAAATTTTTGCTATAATCTTACTATTCTTGTAATAAAAATTAAAAACGGTAGCACATTCCAAATTTCCATATTTAACAAACCGTTAATTTGAAATTTCTGTGTAAATTTGCTTGTCTATCTATTGTCTATCTAAAGTTAAGTTTTATATGTGGAAAGATTTTTTCTTTTTCTCTCGGGGTGAGAGGAGTGGTATCGTTGTTTTGTGTTGTTTGATCGGACTCATGTTTTCCGTCAATTTTTGTCTGCCTACTCAATCAAATGAGGAGCAACGTATGATACAGAAGATGCGAGAGATAACGAAGGATACTGTTACAGCAGCACCCTCCAGGAGTCGTTACATCGTATCAGATAGGAATCAGGATACGACTAATAATCAAAGGGAAACGTATTCTAAACGTGAAACTCCCAAAAGAGAGCGAGTGGGAGAGAAAAGTCGTAAGCGGAGTGTTTCATTTAATTACGACACCGTTCGCGTGGAGATTAACACGGCAGACACAACAGAGCTAAAGCGTCTAAGAGGAATTGGTAGTGTATTATCGGCCCGAATCGTCAAGTATAGGGGGAAAATCGGAGGATTCACCTCTGTTGAACAATTACGTAATATTTATGGATTATCACAAGAAACTTATGAGGATATCCTGCCTCATATATGGATAAAATAGCCTATTTTTGCAAAAAATTATTTGATATGTCTACAGCTCAATCCAAACCTACAATTTTAGGTACTGGTAATATTCGAGATTTACTCATTGAGTATTCTGTTCCCGCCATTGCAGCCATGATGGCGTCGGCCTTGTATAATGTGATAGACCGGGTCTTCATCGGACAAGGTGTGTCGGCTCTTGCCATCTCAGGACTTGCTATTACAATGCCTGTGATGAACCTCTCTGCTGCGTTTGGCGCAATGATTGGTGCAGGTGGCGCAACGCTTACTTCCATCAAGATGGGTCAACAAGACTATGTTAGTACAGAAAAGGTCTTGGGTAATGTGGTGTTACTGAATGTCGTTTTGGGTATTCTCTTTATGGTACTCGGACTCATTTTTATCGACCCTATTCTATATGCGTTTGGTGCTAGTGACCAGACGATTCCGTACGCACGTGATTTCATGCAAATCATATTGATTGGTAATGTCATCACACATTTATACCTTGGATTGAACAATGTCATGCGTGCGTCTGGTAATCCGATGAAGGCGATGCGTGTTACCATCATGACGGTGATCATCAATTTGGCTTTGGCTCCTCTCTTTATCTTTGTGTTCAAGTGGGGGATTCGAGGTGCAGCCTCTGCCACAATCTTGTCGCAACTTGTCGCTTTGATCGTCGTTGTCAAACATTTCACCAATCCGAATACTTTTCTTCGCTTTAAACGTCACATTTTTAAGTTTAATGGCCGAATCATCAAATCCATCCTCTCTATTGGTATGGCTCCCTTCATGCTGAATGCTTGTGCATGTCTTGTTACGATCCTCATCAACAATGCGTTGAAGACGCATGGTGGCGACTTAGCCATTGGCGCATACGGTATCGTAAACAGTTTATTGATGATTTTTGCCATGTTGGTGATGGGCTTGAATCAGGGTATGCAACCGATTGCAGGTTATAATTTTGGAGCTCAACTCTATTCTCGCGTGCGCCAGGTGTTGAAGGAGACCATCATTTGTGCCACTATTGTCACAACAGTTGCCTTCCTTATAGCGGAGACACTTCCATACTATATGGCACGACTCTTTACGACCGACGAGGAATTGATTGCATTGACCATCAAGGGTCTGCGTATATGTGTCTTCGCCTTCCCGATTGTGGGATTCCAGATGGTTACATCCAACTTCTTCCAATCTATTGGTAAGGCACCGATGGCAGTCATATTATCATCAACCAGACAATTGTTAATGTTGATTCCATTACTTCTGATTTTGCCTAATTTTTATGGGACGGAAGGTGTCTTCGCCTCAATGCCCCTTTCTGATATCTTATCCTCAATATTGGCCTTTCTTCTTTTAAGACGTGAAATGAAACGATTCTCCAAACTAAAGGATAAGCCAATTGAAAGTGACCCTAATACTCAAATTTAAATCGTATGAACATGGAAAACAAGAATAATTTAGTCATTAGTATCGGACGTCAATTCGGTGCTGGAGGTAGGGCAGTGGGTAAAAAACTTGCCGAGCGTTTAGGCATTGATTATTATGACAAGGAACTGATTTTCGAAGCGGCAAAGGACTTTGGATTTGCTCCCGAGTTTTTTGAGAATGTGGATGAAAAGTCAGCCTCGTTCTCTGGCAACGTGCTTCAGTGGGTGGAGAGTCTGATCACAGGAGGATTTCAGTCGAAGAATTTCTTGTCGCAAGATGCTCTTTTCGAAATGCAGTCGAGTGCGATTCGACGACTGACGGAAGAGAAATCCTGCATCATCGTAGGACGATGTTCTGATTATGTTTTGCGAGACAATCCCAATTGTGTCAGTGTTTTCTTGCATTCTACAGATGATGACAGAGCGAACCGCATCTCTCAAAGAAATGGTATAACGAAAGAGGAAGCATTGGCTAAGATGGAGGTGGAAGACAAACGGAGAGCAGCCTATTACAATTTCTATTCCAGCAAGACGTGGGGAGTGGCATCCACTTATACACTCTCTATCAACGTCTCCACATTAGGGATAGATGGCACGGTTGAATTTATCATCTCGTATTTAAAACAGGTCGGTTTGATTCAATAGAAGAGATAAAGAATAGTTTACAAAAGAAAAGGTGTCCGCAACGATGTGGACACCTTTTCTTTTCATATTATATGAAGGCCTAACCATTTGTGGTTGCCAGATTCTTCTCTACTAATTTCTGTTGCCAGTTCCAAGCCGAGCGGAGAGTATCCTCAAGTGTTTCTGTAGCCTTCCAACCCAACTCTTTATTAGCATAGGAGGTATCAGCCCAAACCTTTTCAATGTCACCAGGACGACGCCCCACAATCTTATAAGGTAATTTCACACCTGTTGCTTTTTCAAAAGCGGTGACAATTTCCAAGACAGAGAGACCAGAACCCGTTCCGAGGTTAAATATCTCAATATTCTTCTTGTTATTACCTTCGATAACTCTATTTAAGGCAACGACATGAGCTTTAGCTAAGTCGACCACATTGATATAGTCGCGAATGCAACTACCATCAGGAGTGTTGTAGTCGTTACCAAACACGCTCAGTTCCTTACGGATACCTGCAGCAGTTTGCGTGATGTAAGGCAATAGATTATTAGGAACACCATTAGGCAATTCTCCGATTTCGCCACTTGGATGAGCACCTATTGGGTTGAAGTAGCGGAGAAGGATAACATTGATATCTTTGTTAGCAAAGGCATAGTCTTGTAGGATGGTTTCGCACATCTGTTTTGTGCTACCGTAAGGTGAGGTGGCAGGTTTGATGGGCGACTCTTCCGTAACGGGCAGTTTGTCGGGTTGTCCGTATACTGTGCAAGAAGAGGAGAAGACAATATTTTTAATATTGAATTTTGGCATCAACTGTAGTAGGTTGAGGAGGGAGACAATGTTATTTCGGTAGTATAACAATGGATTCTCCACAGATTCGCTAACCGATTTAGAGGCAGCGAAATGAGCGATTGCTACAATCTCCGGATGTTTCTCTAGAAAACGTTCTAGAGAGTTATAATCCTTACAATCAATATTTTCGTAAATTACGGTATGACCTGTAATTGCTTTTATACCATCGAGTACGCCGATATTGGAATTAGATAAATTATCAATGATGATGGGTTCGTAACCTGCGTTGAACAATTCGACAACGGTATGCGATCCAATATAACCCGTTCCACCTGTGATTAAAATCTTATCTTTTGCCATCGTTTAAAATAGTTTTGATGGGTAAACGCCCGATTGAATTAATTGATTGATCTTCGATACTACTGAAGGTCTATCCTCTTTATACGTTACACCAAACCATTTACAAGGAGTATCCAACACCTTAATCGTTGCTGTCTTTGTTTGGATGAGCTTGTTCACCATGGTAGGAATACCATATTCAGCCTTGATATTTGATACATTCGCCTTTAGGAATTCTTTGAAATCCTTGTCGGAGTGCTCAAAATAATCTGGAGTGAATCCCCACATATTCATTGAGACAGGGAGATTCTCGTCGATCTCTTTAAATTCGTTTGTTTCTTGATCCTTGAAAATCACTACATTGTCTTTACGTTGTACTTCGTAGTGTTCTACCACAGTCGTTAAGAATTTTTGTTCGTCAGTTTGGCAAACACCTCTTGACACATGTCCACTCTCTGAAAGTGTGTTGCCTAAACGGTAACCCACCATGCAGTATTTGTTTCTGCTTCCTTCCATAGTGTTCAATGCATCGGCAAGAATTTGAAAACTCTCCTTTCCGTAGAAATCATCTGCATTGATAACTGCGAATGGTTCATGAATAGCCTTTTCTCCCATCATGATGGCATGGTTGGTACCCCATGGTTTCACTCTTTCGGCAGGAAGTGTGTAACCTTCAGGAAGAGCATCTAACTCTTGAAAGACAAGTTCAACGTCGATTATCTTGTTATATTTTGTGATGATTTTCTCTCTGAAATCATTCTCAAAAACGTGTCTGATAACAAATACAACCTTGCCAAATCCAGCACGGGCTGCGTCATATATGGAATAATCCATGATGGTTTCACCGTTGGGACCCAATCCATCTAATTGTTTTAGTCCCCCGTAACGACTTCCCATTCCAGCCGCTAAAACTAATAATGTAGGTTTCA
>JAFRNH010000061.1 GCA_017430235.1 Paludibacteraceae bacterium
AAACATACTTCTATTTTGACCATCCTTTTGATGGCTGTAATGACGCCACTGACGTTATGGATTGCCTTGACTGATCCTGTGTCGGATTGCGGATGTTTTGGTGATGCTCTTGTGCTAACTAATTGGCAGACATTTTGGAAGAACATTTTGTTCTCTGGTTTAGCTGTCTTAATCCTGCTATGGCATAAGTACAGCCCTAAATTGTTCACTCAACGAACAGAGTGGATCATTGCTATCTGTGCAGGTGGCTTCTCCATCATGATATCCATCTATTGCTATATCAACTTGCCAATCATTGATTTCCGTCCATATAAAAATGGTACAAACATTATTGAGGCAATGAAGATGCCTGGTAGTGACGAGGATATTGAGTCTGTAGCAGGTCAACTTACGAAGTTGTCTGACGGAACGCTTACTCAGGACGCATGCCTTGAGGCCGTTTGTCAACCTCAGTTCCATTTGCCAGAAGATGCTGTAGAGGATCTTTTGACCAAATATATGAAAGAAGAAGAGAAGGATGCAGAGGATTATGCTCAACGTATCTTCGACTTGTTGGCGGATAAATATGAAACGGTATTTATTTATGAGAAGGATGGCGAGAAAAAACAGTTTACATTGAACAACTATCCTAAAGATGATCCAACGTGGAAATTCGTGGATACAGAAAACGAAAGAGTGGAGAAGGGGTATGAACCACCTATTCACGACTTCTCTATGTTGCACCCTGATGATGGAGACATTACAGAAGAGGTGTTGGCTAATCCTGGTTATACCTTCCTTTTGATCTCTTATCGCGTGGAGAAAGCGTCAACTAACAAACGTAAAGAGATAAAAGCCATCTACGACTATTGTCTGCAGAATGACTATAAGTTCTATTGCTTGACTGCCACTGGTTTGAATACGAAAGAGATGCTCGAATATAAAGTGGAGATGGGCGGTGTGGAATATCCTATCGTGAATACGGATGAGATTACATTGAAGACAATCGTTCGTTCGAACCCAGGATTGGTTTTGATTAAGAACGGTGTCGTAATCAATAAGTGGAGCAACAAGAATATGCCTACATTCACAGAACCATTGGAGAACTCACCTCGCGGACAGATTCAACAGCCTAACGATCGTCGTGTCGTTTTGCTTTCTTCCTTGTTGTTCTTAGGTGTGTTGTTGGGCGTATTTGCAATCGATAAGGTGGTCGCAGGACTTGCCGACAGATTTAAATTAGGAAAAGATAATTGATTAGAAGATTAAAGATTTGATTATAAATATTTTAAAATTTCAATTACAATGAGAAAGAATATTGTAGCAGGAAACTGGAAAATGAACAAGACTCTTCAAGAAGGTCTTGAGTTGGCAAAGGGCTTGGACGCTGCTTTGAAAGGTAAAAAATTGAATTGCGATGTAATTATCGGAACTCCATTCATTCACTTGGCAAGTGTAGCTGCTGCCATTGATACTAAGGTAATCGCTGTATCTGCAGAAAACTGTGCAGATAAAGAGTCTGGTGCTTTCACTGGTGAAGTTTCAGCAGCAATGGTAAAATCAACAGGTGCTGAGTACGTTATCTTGGGTCACTCAGAGCGTCGTGAATATTATCATGAGACTCCAGAAATCTTGAAAGAGAAGGTTCTTTTGGCTTTGAAGAATGGTTTGAAGGTTATCTTCTGTATCGGAGAGAGCTTGGCAGAGCGTGAGGCTAACAAGCAAAACGCAGTTGTTAAGGCTGAATTGGAAGGTTCTGTATTCAACTTGTCTGCTGAGGACTTCGCTAAGATTACTATCGCATACGAGCCAATCTGGGCAATCGGAACTGGTAAGACTGCTACTGCTGACCAAGCAGAGGAGATCCACGCTTACATCCGTTCTTGTGTAGCTGACAAATATGGTAAAGAGGTTGCTGAGAACACTTCTATCCTTTATGGTGGTTCTTGCAAAGCTTCTAACGCTCCTGAATTGTTCGCTAAACCAGATATCGACGGTGGTTTGATCGGTGGTGCTTCTTTGAAAGTAGAAGATTTCTGCGGTATCATCAATGCATTTTGATTGAAAATGTCTTAGTGTCTAATTTAGACACTTTTTCATTACAAATAATCAGACAGAAGGCGGTGCAAAAACCGCCTTTTGTTTTTAGGTCGGTTTTGTAAATCCTTTTTTGAAAAATTTCTCTGTTTTCATCTCAATTCATTCTAAAAATTGATAGTTGCCAATTAATCTTATATCTTTGCATTGATGTCTGTATAATCACGTCCCTTCGTGTTTATATGGTTTAATAATAGAACCCATCAGAAATGAATATGCGGAAATTTGTTATTATAGTTGCAGGAGGAAAGGGATTGCGTATGGGAGGTGATATTCCGAAGCAGTTCCTTCCGATCAGTGGTAAACCGATTTTGATGAGAACGATTGAACGATTCTTCGAATATGATTCTCAGATTCAAGTCGTCTTGGTGTTGCCACAAGATCATTTTGATTATTGGAAAAATCTTTGTGAGGAATATAAGTTTAATCTTCCCCATACATTGATTGCTGGAGGTGCTACTAGGTATCATTCTGTAAAGAATGGACTTATGTCGATAGCTTGTTCAGAAAATGATTTGGTGGCTGTACATGACGGTGTTCGCCCGTTTGTTTCTGTTGACACCATCGCAGAAACGTTTGAAAAAGCCTCACAGTTTGGTGCTGTGATTCCTGTGATTGATTCTGTTGATTCTTTACGTGAAGTGGTAGGCACAAAGAGTCAGGCTCGTGATAGAAGTGCTTATAAATTGGTTCAAACACCGCAGTCATTTACGTATAAAGTTTTGCGACAAGCCTATGATTTGGATTATCGTGATACTTTTACAGATGATGCTTCTGTCGTCGAGGCGGCTGGCTTTGATGTTACATTGGTAAAAGGCAATCGAGAAAACATCAAAATTACAACCACGTATGATTTAAAAATAGCTTCTGTGTTAGTCTGATGAACCTTTCAGAAAAAGATATAACTTATTTGCATGGCGTTGGTCCCAAGCGTGCTGATCTGCTGAAAAAAGAGATTGGGGTTACCACCTATGCCGATTTGCTTTATTATTTCCCTTACCGATACATCGATAAAAGTAGATTTTATGCCATCTCAGAATTAAACGAGACCTCCTCTTATGTGCAGATTAGGGGACGTATTCTGAAAATGACATTGGTTGGAACCGGACGTAAGCAACGTGTGACGGCCATCTTCTCCGATGGTGTTTCGGCAATGGAATTGTTATGGTTTAAAGGGACGCAATATGTGATGGAGACCTATAAGGAAGGTCATGAGTTTGTGGCTTTCGGTAAGCCCTCTTTTTTTGCAGGTAAAGTGAGCATTGTTCATCCGGAGATGGAGACCATAGCAGAGGCGAAAACAAAACTATCCTTGGGTGGATTGCAAGGCTTGTATAATACAAGTGAGAAGATGAAGAATAGTTTCCTCAATTCGAAGTCCATACAGAAGATGGAGTTGGAAATTATTCATTCGTTGGGCAACGAACGCATAGATGAGGTTTTGCCAGATTATTTAATCCAGGAGCATCATCTGATGTCGTTGCATGATGCTTTGCTGACGATTCATTTCCCTAAGGATTTGGATACCCTTCGATTGGCGCAGTTTCGTTTGAAATTTGAGGAGTTGTTCTTTATTCAGATTGAAATGCTCCGCAGTTCGAAGATTCGCTCGCAAAGGTTCAAGGGTATGCAGTTTGAGCAGATAGGTTACTATTTCAATACATTTTATAAAGAGCATTTGCCATTTGATCTGACGGCTGCGCAGAAACGAGTGATACGTGAGATACGTGCAGATGTGGGAAGTGGTAGACAGATGAATCGATTGCTGCAAGGTGATGTGGGAAGTGGTAAGACGTTGGTCGCATTGATGACAATGTTGATGGCATTGGACAATGGTTATCAGGCATGTATGATGGCACCGACGGAGATTTTAGCCACTCAACATTATGAATCCCTTTCTCAACTATTGTCTCCATTAGGAGTCTCCATTATGTTGTTGACAGGTTCGACAAAGAAGAAGGAACGAGATCAGATTCTGCCGTTGCTGGCGGAGGGTGAAATACAAATATTGATTGGCACACACGCATTGATAGAAGATGGTGTGGTCTTTAAAAATCTTGGTATAGCGGTGATTGATGAGCAACATCGTTTTGGTGTGGCTCAAAGGGCTAGGTTATGGGCTAAGAATGTACAGCCTCCTCATGTGCTGGTAATGACAGCGACACCTATACCAAGAACGTTGGCGATGACTTTGTACGGAGATTTAGATGTCTCAGTTATCGATCAGCTACCACCAGGAAGAAAACCCATTCGAACGGTTCATCGATTTGACACCAAGCGTGCTGATATCTATGAATTCATGAAGGGTGAAATAGCCAAAGGCAGACAAATATATATAGTCTATCCGATGATACAAGAGTCGGAGAAATCAGATTATGAGAATTTGGAATCCGGATATGCAAAATTGCAGCATGTTTTTCCTGAACCAGCCTATCACATAGGAATGGTTCATGGTAAGATGAAACCAGCGGAGAAGGATGCTGTTATGCAAGAGTTTGTTTCGGGACGGATGAATGTGTTGGTGGCGACGACAGTCATTGAGGTGGGAGTGAATGTTCCGAATGCGTCTGTGATGATGATTGAGAGTGCAGAGCGTTTTGGATTGTCACAGTTGCATCAGTTGCGGGGACGTGTTGGACGAGGAGCCGACCAGTCCTATTGTGTTTTGATGACCTCAGTGAAACTTTCGAAGGAGAGTCGGCAGAGAATGGATGTGATGGTTCGAACCAATGATGGCTTTGAGATCTCGGAGGTGGATTTGAAGATGCGAGGACCAGGAGATATAGAAGGAACGCAACAGAGTGGGGTGGCGTTGAATCTAAAAATCACTAATCTGGCAACAGATGGGCAGATTGTTCAATTCTCGAGAGATGTAGCAAGGATGGTGTTGCAGGAAGACCCTGATTTGTTGATGGAGAAGAACAGATTGATTAATTTGAGATTGCAACAGCGAATGAAGGAGAAGCAAAATTGGGGAGTAATCAGTTAGAAGTTATAAGGAATATTTTTTTTTTCAGAAATAGCTAAAATAAAAAAGGCCATCGTTAAGATGACCTTTTTTATTCGAATTCGCTAGGAATTATTTAACTTCCTCTACAGCTTCTTTAACTGTTTCAGCAACTTCCTTAGAAGCTTCTACTGCAGTCTCGATGTTAGCAACAACAGAATCAACAGTAGCAGCTGTTGAATCGATAACAGTTGCAACAGTAGAGTCAGCAGCTTCTACTAAAGAATCAACTGGAGCAGCAGGCTCTTGTTGTTGGTCATTTTTACAATTGCTGCAAGAAGCAAATGCCAAAGCAACAGCGAATAATAAAACTACTTTTTTCATTTTTTTTATATAAATAAATTAAACAACGTTACTTCATTTTTTCGATGCACAAAATTATATTTAATTTCTTAATTGGCATTCCATTTTTACGTTTTTTTTCGTGGTAATGTAAAAAAAATATAAAAAATGCGAAAAAAACTCTCACGAGGGAGACCGAATGGAATGAAAAGATTCGAAAAACTTGTCAAAATGAACGAAAATTCTTTTTTTTTCTATCAAAATATAGGGTGAATTCTATAAATAAATTTCGAGAAATATTCTTTAGTCATAAAATTTATAGAACCCACCCCATGTTTATTATGCGAGATTTTCATACAAATAGCGTTTGATGCTCTTCTTCGGAGTCTTTTCAAATTCGCTGTTATGTATGATAATTTTTGTGATGGCTTCATAAGCAGCCAGGTCTTTGTTGAGATTGATCCTGTTTTGCTCCATGATGACATCCAATTGTTCCTTTTCAATATGACTCTCGTCCATGGCTGCATAGTCTGGATAAACGAGTGCGATGAGTTTGTTGTCTTTTTGTGTGACAATACATTCTGATACGAATGGCATATTGGAAAGTTTTGCTTCGATGGCCTCTGGATAGATGTTCTGTCCGGAAGGACCCAACAACATATTTTTACATCTTCCTTTGATGAAGATATTGTTTTTGTCGTCGATGATACCCATATCTCCTGTGTGGAGCCATCCCTCTTCGTCTATGGTAGCTGCTGTTGCTTCAGGATTTTTGTAGTATCCCATCATCACGCAATCACCCTTGATGAGAAGCTCTCCAGGAATCTTGTATGGATCGTCTGATAATACTTTTACTTGCAAGCAAGGAAGTAGTTTTCCTGCCGAACCTGAAACGTAGTCTTCCAACTGAGCGAAAGCAACCAATGGGGCACACTCCGTCATACCATAACCGCAGACATAAGGGAATTTAATTTTGTCCATGAATGCAGCTGTCTCGGCGTTCAAAGGAGCACCTCCCAATACCAACGCTTTGAATTGACCTCCAAAAGTGTCGACTAGTTTCTTCCTGATTTCAGAATAGATCTTAGTGTTAAGACCAGGAATGTTTAGCGCCACCTTCATGGATGTCTTGTTGATTGTTGGTAGGATTTGATTCTTGTAAATCTTCTCCAAAACTAAAGGTACCAAGAAGATGGAATTAGGCCTTACATCAGACATGGCCTTGATTAGAATCTTTGGAGAAGGAAGTCTGTTAAGGAAGTGTATGTGAGATCCTGCAGATATTTGTGCTAAGATTTCACCCAATAGTCCATACGCATGGGCTAATGGTAGCATTGAAAGGATATTGAATCCTCTTTTTGCTTGGTCTGATTTTAAAGCAAATGAAATATTGGCACTGAAGTTCTTACCAGAGATCATCACACCTTTGCTGAAACCTGTGGTTCCAGATGTGTAGCTGATCATGACAAGCTCCTCGTTATCCTTCTCGTCGTATGAAACATCTTCTTTGTGGAATCCGTTGGGGTATTTCTCTTTGAATTTCTCATCCAACGTTTTGATGGTCTTTTGAATCGTTTCTCCTGGTCCTTGGTATAGACAACGGAAATCTGACATGGAGAAGATTCCTCTTATATTAGGTAATTTAGACTCGTCAATATTTTCCCAAATGTTATCTGATAAAAATAGGAGAACAGAGTCTGAATGGTTGATGATATGTTGTATATCATCAGAATGAAAGTCTTTGAGGATAGGTACGGCCACGGCACCATACGTTTCTACCGCAAAGAATGTGATAGCCCATATATGATTGTTGTTTCCAACAATGGCAATCTTATCATCTTTGCGAATACCTAATTCAGAAAATAACAGATGAAGTTTTGCAACTTGTTCGGCTACTTCTCCGTAGGTGAAACTTGCTTTTGTGACGTAATCGGTAAGAGCTGGAAGCTCCCAATTTTCTTTGAAAGAGTTCTCAAAGTATTTAACGTAATTATTCTGGTCCATTAACTTTCTGTATTTTTTTCGGGGGGTAAAAATACAAATGTTCTTTTAATGTACCAATTAATAATGGTGATAAAATGACAAAAGACCTTAATTATATGCTTGATATTCTGATTTTTGCAATTTGTCGATTTTTAACAATAATTAACTGACATATTTAGGGAAAATGGTAGGTCTGACCGATTTCATTTCTCGTACAAATAACGTTTAATGCTCTTTTTCGGAGTTTTTTCAAACTCTGTTGGGTGCATTCTGAACTCTTTTATTTGCTCGTAAGCGGCCAAACTTGCATTGACAGTTTTCTTATGCTCCTCGTAGATCGAAGTCAGATCCTTTGGTTCGATGTGCATCTCATCCATCGCCGCATAATCAGGATAAACCAATGCAATGATTTTATCGTCACTTTGAATAACAATGCTCTCCGAAACAAATGGGAGGTTGTTGATTTTTGCCTCTATCTCTTCTGGATATACGTTTTGTCCGGATGAGGTGAGTATCATTGTTTTGGAGCGACCTTTTATAAATATGTTGAGATCTTCGTCAATCACACCCATATCGCCGGTTTTCAACCAACCATCCTCAGTGAAAACATTTTTGGTGGCCTCTTCGTTCTTGTAATAACCTAGCATGACGTTTCTTCCCTTTACAAGGATTTCTCCAGGAGTGTTGCGTGGGTCTGGTGAGTCGATTTTCACTTCACAGCCGTTGATGGGTTTCCCTACAGAATGAGGTACATAATTATTGGGCTCAAAACTGATGAGAGGAGTACACTCCGTCATTCCATATCCTACGGCAAATGGGAAATTGATCTTGGTTAAGAAATCCTCCACTTCACGGTTGAATGGGGCACCTCCAATCACGATGCTTCTAAATGCTCCACCAAATACATTGACCAGCTTGTTCCGAATCTCAGCATAGATTCTGTTGGAAATAAGCGGAATGCTTGTTGCCACTTTGATGGATCGTTTGTTAAGCATTGGAAGTATATTGTTTTTATAAATCTTCTCGATAACAAGAGGAACAGTAAAGATAGAGTCTGGCTTCACCTCCTCCATGGCTTTCAATAACACTTTAGGACTCGGAAGACGAGTGAGGAACGTGATGTGACCTCCTGCTGCGAATTGCGCAATGAAATCAAAGGTGCATCCGTAGGCGTGAGCCAATGGTAAAAAAGATAATATTCTGTACCCCTTTCCAACAAGGTTTGTATGTTGCTTTGCGTAATCTATCATGCAGCAGAAATTGTGTCCTGATAACATCACACCTTTGCTGAATCCAGTGGTGCCTGATGTATAGTTGAGCACAGCCATTTCGCTCGCATCTTTTTCTGCAAATTTTAAATTCTCTTTGGTGACTCCATTCGGATGTTGTTGCGCTACGATAGAGTCTAAATGTTTCATCGTCATCTGTATGCTTTCTCCCTGAGCTTGATAGATGCATCGAAAATCAGTGATGGAGAAGACACCTCTAATATTCTGAAGACTCTCTTCTGTGAGATTCTCCCACAAGTTATCACTCACGAACAACAACTTGGAGTCCGAGTGATTTACAATGTGCTGTATGTCGTTAGGATGAAAGTCTTGAAGAATAGGCACAATGACAGCACCATACGTTATGGTTGCCAAAAATGTGATGGCCCATTCAGGAGTGTTTCGGCCTACTAAAGCAATCTTGTCTTCTTGCGTGATGTTAAGCTCTTTAAATAAAGTGTGAAGACGAATAATCTCTTCCGCTACTTGTTTATAAGTATAATTTTGCTTGGTAATGTAATTGGTCATTGCCATTAAATCCCAATTCTCTTTGATTGCCTGCTCGAAGCACTCGATGAAACAATTTTCCATTATTTTTTAATTACGTGATTACTCACTTTGGTTATTTTTGTGCAAAGATAAGACGAATATTACACAAAGTGATATATTTTGTGTAAAAAAAGTGCACACTTTCATTAAAAAAGAGCAATGTTTGATATTATGTCAAAAAATTGATAATAAATAAAACGTTGAAAAGAAGAGGTTGATAACCGAGGGTGGAATAGATTCATTTTTGGTTGTAGGAAGGAAAAAAATAAATTTGGGATTTGCCGATTCACTCTTTTGATATAATTTTGTTACATAAACTGTGGTGAACTAAACTCTGAAGTTTGTATGAAACGAGGGGGATAGGGAAAGCCACGAGAAGATAAAATCAATAGATTGTACCAAACAAGTAAGTTATGAATTTTTTTGAATGCAAAGTTAGTCATGATCAAGTAGAGGAATCTACTGGCAAGAAAAAGAAGATTACGGATACATACATGGTGGATGCCTTGTCATTTTCTGAGGCAGAAGCGAGGTTGAATGAAGAGGTGGCACCTTTTTACAATGCAGGTGAGTTTGCCGTAGCAGGTATTCGTAAAGCAAAGATTAGTGAAATATTCGGCGAGGATATTGAAGCGTCTAAGTGGTACAAATGCAAAGTTTCTTTTATCACGATCGATGAGGTGAGTGGAAAAGAAAAGAAATACAATAGTACGATTTTAGTTCACGCTGATGATTTTGAAGAGGCGTTGAAGAATCTGAAAGCTGGATTGAAGGATACAATTTCAGATACCGAGATTGTAACCATATCGGACACTCCGATTATGGATATATTCCGTTATGTTGTGCCAGAAAACTAATAATGGATTTTTCCGCAAAGGATTCCTGTTTTTACTTTAAAATTAAGAAAATGTCAGTTGCACAAAGAATACGAGAAATAAAAGAGGGTTTGCCAGAAGGAGTACGCTTGTTGGCAGTCTCAAAATTTCACCCGGCAGAGTCCATCATGGAGGCATATAATGAGGGGCAAAGGCTGTTTGGTGAGAATCATGTGCAGGAGTTGACGCAGAAGCAACAGATATTGCCAGCAGATATAGAGTGGCATTTCATCGGTCATCTGCAATCCAATAAGGTGAAGTACATTGTTCCATTCGTCAGTTTGATTCATAGTGTGGATACGGAGAAGCTGTTGGGTGTTATAAACACGCAGGCGGAGAAGTGTGGCAGAGTGGTTGAATGTTTGTTGGAGATTCATGTGGCAAAGGAAGAGACGAAGTATGGTTTCGATTTTGATTCAGCGAAAGAGTTGTTGGA
>JAFRNH010000062.1 GCA_017430235.1 Paludibacteraceae bacterium
AATTCGGGTTTGAACATAAACGAAAATTTCTGCAAAGATACAGGAAATTTATGTCAGCCTAAAATGAAAAAGTAAACCGTCTTTTCGGTATCCGAGACTGAACCATAACTATTATTTCTATTTATATTCAAATGATTGTAATTGTGAACATTACGAAAAACGACAAAGTTAAGTACACATTTGAAATCAATCAGACTCTTTTATGTTTTCCATATATCATTCTGTATTACTAGTTGGCTGGATAAAAACCGACTCCCCTTGCGACAATAAATCTTCGAACCTATCTAATATAACAAGACACTCTATTGAGGGTTCGGGATATGTCGGGTACATAATGTACTTATACTCCAAGGCCTCCTTTGAATGTTCATCCAGCAAGCAGGACACATTTGCATAT
This sequence comes from Paludibacteraceae bacterium, assembly GCA_017430235.1. GTDB lineage: Bacteria > Bacteroidota > Bacteroidia > Bacteroidales > Paludibacteraceae > UBA1181. The sequence goes on from JAFRNH010000062.1 coordinate 398, forward strand.
CTGGCTATATATTCCCGATAAAATTCGCCGAGATAGTCAAAAAGGTATACACCACATCCATACACAGCTGAAGTACCCACGCGGTTGCGTTTCTTTTCGATGCTATCAACAACATATATCATAGCGTCGCGCGCCTGTTTGGCAATGGACGAACGCGAAATTGACACACTGAACAAAAACGCCAAACTGCCATATTCAGCCATCGCCTCCTCCATAGAATAGATTGGCTTGCTAGAACCTACTCCAACATGGGAGTAGAACGAATGGAAATATTCGTGCAACAATACCTGTCCCATCAAGAGCATAGTATCATACGGATTCTTGGCTTTCGCCTCGATTGCATCCACATAGAGCTCCACTATGGAATTATCGCCCCTGTTGAAATACGCCCCCAAATATGAATGCGATTTCTTATCTCCAGCAGGATTGTCGAGCGCCTTCTTCAATTCGGTAAGCTGCTTTTCCCACAAACTATGTAACAATTTTTCCTCGGACAATATTTCTTTCGGGATTTCGCCACGCTCCAACTTACCACTATGTTCGGCAATTATCGCCTCCAATTCAGCAATTTCTCTTTCTTTATCTGCCCTGTCGGGGAACTTTTTGCGTGGAGAAATGTTTCCGCTGAGAATCAACATTGTGTGACGTTGCAGGTCGTTGATTTGGAAACACAGCGACTTGTCGAGCATCAGTTTATAGCCAGCCAACTTCTGCAGGAAAGATTTTTCCTCAGAAGTCAGCTGGTGCTTTGGTGGGTATTCTTTGTCAATGATGAATTTCATAAGGGTTTAGATACTCCTTTTATTCGTTGTCAAACATAACTATTTTCCTCCTTTCCGAGCTTTCAACCATTCAATCCATTGATTATAGAAATCTCGACAATGATTCATTGGTTCTTGCCAACATATTTCTCTCTCCGCATTTCCGCTTATAAGGAAGTCTTCAATATCAACATAAACAACGCTTTGATTATCCTTATCTGATTTTTCTAAACCGAATGAATCAAACCAACAGACCAATTTCCTCACCAGTTTTCTTGTCAGTCCATCAGGAATAGAATCAACACTGACATCAATTTCTTCTTTAGTAGCATTTGCAGACAAACCAAGTCCGTACTCTCCATTCAGAAATTCGATAATAGTTTTGTATTTGTTTCCGAATATACTTTTGTGGTAATCAACATAGGAATGCCACAAATGATACCACACAAGTTTATACCAACAATCTGGAGCAAAGAGTCTCTTGTCTGACTCGATAAAATCAGTTTCGTCACCATTATAGAAGAACAAATCCTTTATATGCTCGTCCGACACGAAATCGGTGATACAGGGGGGGAGTTTGGACAGACCGTCTTCGTCAACAGCTGTTACTTCTTCCAACCAATCCTGCAGTGTTTTGCCGATATACCGATAATTAACAAATGAATCCATATCGACAGCGATACCTTTTTTTTCGCAGGCTTCCTTTTCATAGTCATTCACTAGGCCAATCAGAGACAAACCAGTATTCTCTATTATTTCCTTGCAGTCATATAGATATTCTGGTTCGAGTTGTTGACCATATTGGTGGTACAAGAAGCCTTTAGTGTAATCTTTGAAGGAACTTGGCAAAATGAAACTATTGGCGTATTCTGGATGGTCTGCGACCTTCACAATTTCACCGCCTAAACCCATATATTTACTATGACGCACCGGATGTTCATGGAACTCTGCTAATTCACGAATGTTTCCAAGATGCTCTTTTACTATGTCAAGGTCAGTGTTAGACCAAAACCATATCATAATTGGTTTGGAGGTGTCGCCTTCCCAACGACCATTGAGCACATCATCAACTAATGTTAGTAATTGCTTAAAATTTAAATTCTTCATATATTTCTACGATTTCCTATACATCGCGAGGTTTTTAGGTTATTAAAAAATCTGTTATTATTATCTTTACGCAATTTGTCAACTACTCTTCCATCATCCTAAAACCTTCAAATGCGGGATGCACCCCATACAATTCTTTCGTACCATTGGGTACAAAGATTGTACACTGGCTCTTGTCAACCCCTTTAAGGATTTCATCGTTCCATTTCACACTTTTCAGTCCCTTACTTTCAAAATGGATTTCACGGAGTTGCTTGCAATAGGCTACGAACCAGCCCTCTATTTTGACTGTCATAATTATTTCTATTTATTCATAGTTAGTTGTATTTCTGGATGTTATGAAAAAACTACAAAATTGAATACCCAATTAAAACACATCAAAAACTAGAAAATGTGACCAAAAAGTGACCAACTTGTTCGATTATCAATCAACAGGTTTTAGTCTTCGTCACATTCAGTAATTTCCAAGTCGTCATCTTTATTTTTCCATTCCAAATTCGCCTTCCCGTCCCAGAAAAGAGCCTCGGCTTCTTTTTTTGTTCCAGCCTTAACAACATAGCTGGAGCGAATGGTTTGGGTGTACTCCAATCTGAAAATCCTCTTGTTTTTATTCGTGTCAAAAGTTGCGGATTCACTATGTTCCACTATCAGATTATGCAGCTTTTTCGGTAACATTTGCTTGTATGTTTCTTTCATTTTATCAGGCACTATTATTTTGGTCAAATTGGAACATTCCATAAAGCAGTTTTCTCCAATTTCGTTAACTACACCTAAAAAAGTAACCTCTGTCAATCCCTCGCAGCCGCTGAATACTTCCTCCCCAATCTCGCAAACAGAAGCGGGAATTGTGATTTGTGTAAGACTTTCACAATTGCAGAATGCCGCATCACGAATCTTCCTTACTGAAGACGGAAGGCTGATGTCAGAGAGAGATGAGCAGCCACAGAATGCAGAATAACCTATCAGTTCAAGTGATTCGGGCAGTATTACACTGGTGAGATTATCACAACTAATAAAAGTCTCTTCATCAATCGAATAAACAGAATCAGGTAATATTACACCCCCAATATCTTGGTTGGAGTCGAATGCTCTAAACTTGACATATTTTGTCCTAGCAGGAATTCTTACAGCATAAGGAGGCTCTACGTCTCCTTTATACTGTGCAACTGCATTTGCCAACTGCTCGCTGTTGGAAGCCCGAAACACGGGTCTGCCTTCATACATTTCGATTTTTGCCATAATTAGATGCTTTGTTTTATGTTTTCAATTTGTTCTTATTTCTTCGTTTTCTTCAGTGGCGGCTGTTCCTCCACAATCTTGAAGCCCTCAAAGGCGGGGTGCGCTTTGTATTCTGCCGCTGTTCCATTTGGAACAAAGATGACGCATTGGGACTTGTCAACTCCATTAAGGATATCCTCACCCCATCTCAAGCTTTTCAGCCCTTTACGCTCAAAATGAATTTCACGAAGATTATCGCACTGCGACAGGAAGAAATCCTCAATTTTGGTCACATGATTGGGAATCCTGATACTAGTGAGGGATTTGC
>JAFRNH010000002.1 GCA_017430235.1 Paludibacteraceae bacterium
CTATCTTGGTCGCTTATAACGCCACCATTTAAGACAGAATCGCCTAATCCCAAGACCTTACGCCGCGTGGTGTCAGGTTCTTCACTACGTTGCGAATAAGAATTGTAATGATAGTGGGAACCAAACCTCATGCCATCTTGGCTGGGCAATACTATATATTCATATTTGTTGCTAACCCTGTAGAGCGGTGCATTACAAAATCCCCATACCATACGCAAATAGACTTCGAGGACGATTGCTATACCAACTATTATCACAACAAACACATATTTTTTTACTTCATTGTGATGCATCTACACCAAAAGTCTTGAATAACATAAGTAAATGGATAGAGAGGTCATTCATATTTCGATATTTTTTTGAAAACATATTCCATCCTCTCAATGTATTTCCATTCCGTAAAATCATTAACAATTTGCTTATAATTAGACTCACATGTATTAGCCAAATAATTTCGGTCAGTCCAGCATTGATTCAAGTAAGATGCAATCAGATCAATGTTTATGTTTGATTTATCACATATAAGTCCATTACTTTCGGTAACAATATCTTGAATACCAGCATGATTTGTTGTTACAACAAGCATTGCATTACCCATGCCCTCTAATATAGAAATAGGCTGACCTTCTTTGGGATATGTTGTCAACAGTATGAAAATATTCCCGTTTTCCAACATTTTTTTCTTTTTTTCGCCATAAACAGCTCCATGGTATCTGACATTGGGCAATGAAGAGGACACATCACGAAAATACGCTTCTTCCTTTTCATCAAAAAAAAGGCCAGCGAAATGGAAACAAAATCGATCCTTGTATCCATCATCAATCATTTTCTTCGCAATAGACAAAACCTCACGATAGCCTTTTGTCCTTATAAAATTGCTCAAATATACAACGTTTAAGCAATCATCGGAATGCAATTTATCTATCTTATCTTTTATTGAACCTGGCACAAATTCATTATCAACACAATTAGGCACAACTACAATTTTTTTTGAATCTAAAAATTCCTCAAATTGATTACGCAATGTATCTCCAAGTACAATTGCAGTATCAACATTTTTTATGGCCTTTGCATTTAACCAACGTTGTAAACGTCCACATCGTTCCATCAAAGAACGGAACCCACCTCCATGAAGATGAATGATGCATTTTTTCCTCTTCATCCTTATCAAGAACAAGAAGAAAACGTCTCGTAAATTTCCAACTTTTGATTGTGATATGGTGAAGTAAAACATTTCCGTTTTACTGTGTAATATTTGCAAAATCGGAACGAATACTTTTCCTGCATTGATATCAATTTTATCGAAATGGAACTGATGGGCAAGCCGAGAATTGTAAAGAGTATCAACAGCTTTTGCAAGTCCATGCATTGGCGGGGGAAACTGGGCAAGAAAAGTGATATGAGGCATAAACTATTTGTTTTTTTATTCAATTAAATACGTCCAACTCTTAATTTGAACTTTCAAATCACAATTAGAACAAAATTACAAATAAAATCATCACATAAAATTTCTGAATTTATTTTTCTTATTTCATTCAACGAATTTCAAGATCATCCTACTTATTTAAAAAGAAAAAGTGCATTATCAACCATATTAGACATTGTTAATTTTGTGCGAACATATTGTCGTGCATTATTGCCTAAGCGGACTATTTCACCTGTGGACATCGATTGAACCTTTTTCTCCAACTCCTCAACGCTATTTACGATTACAGAATTATAATTATCTATCAAATAGGAATACTCTACACACTGCAACACACATTCTGATCGCTTAAATGTCAATATAGGTTTACCATACGCCATTGCTTCCACAACAGATAAGCCAACCCACCCAGGCTGATAATAAACATCAGCCATCGTGAACAATTCATGTTTCTTAGTCACATCATATATAGCGCCAAAATCGTATACATTTTTAAATCTAGAAAAATCAGGTTTATTTTTCCCTTCACCAATTATTATATAAGCATACTTGTCAGAATCTAATCTTTTTATTGTATCTATTAACAAATCAGTTCGTCTATAATCAGACTCAAATCGTGCGCAATAGATAAAAACAATTGGTTCTTTTATATTATATTTGTTTTTCAATACATCTTTGGTTTCTAATGGCTCATACGATAGAACTTTATCCACACCAGAAAATGTATTACATAAAGCTACAATTTTCTTTTTTGGGAATATCTCTTTCCATTGATTATATTCTTTCTCCGTATATAACCATACTCCGTCAGAAAATTTAATCATCATTTTTAACTTCCAATCTGGATTTTTTTCTTCTGCAAGATAACGTTTCACCGATATTCCTTGGCCCCATAATATTATTTTTCTTCTATGTATCCTTTTAGTAAGAAGTAAAAGCCATGTTGTAAGATGTGCAATATGCAACATTAACACAAGCGTATCATATTTTTTACCAAATAAATTTCGAATTGAATACCACAAAAAACCACCTATTTTTTTGTTTTTTATATATATAACACTATCATTTTCTTTTATATCAAACCCCTGTTTTTTGGCGGCTTCAGGTGAATTATATATATATACATCAAGTTTTTCCACTTGATTGCTTAACGAAGAAAAAAATTCCTCTCTATAATGAGGAACTTCTGGTTGTAATATTGCAACTTTCATAAATCATCAGCTTTTTCTATGTTTGTCACCGAACATTTTAATACATATAACAACAGACATATAGGTATCCATTTATGAAAAGTATATGGATTACCTGAATTTAAGCAACTTACAATATTTCTTAAAGATAAGACAGAAACAAAAAACACAATGACTTCTTGTTTATTACTAATATTAGATTTGAAAATATATTTTAAAGGGAAATAAATAACATAAAAAGTAAAGAAACACAAACCGACAATCCCCATATCTCTAAATGACTGTAAAATTGGCTGATCTATTTGCTGCATATTACCATTGCCTATAATATAATTTAACACAGTAAAATTCTTGATCTCTTCCAATGCTTTTTGTCGATATTTATACCTCTCAAAAGCAGAACCTGTCATATCCGTATGTGTTCCATATATCATATCATTTAAACCATACAACACATTATCTATTCTATCTGTATATAAATGACTATAATTAGACAAAAAGACAAAAATTGAGACTACTATAAATATCAATACAATCCATTTTTTATACTTATCATTAATACTAGTCTCTCTTTGCATATATTTATACACTACTATAAGAAAAGCAATAATAGCAACGACCAATGCTGTTCTTTTGGTAGAAATTAACAATATATACATATCAAACAACGCAGAAAAAATCATTAACAAGAAGACATGTATATTTTTTCTTGCATTATTACCCACAACCACAACACAACATACAATAAAATTATTTAAAACAATATCCGTGGTAACCATTTCATCAAGAATTCTATCACTATCGTTTGTTATTAATCCGTTTTGAAACGAATAAAAGGCAATCAATGATCCGATGATAGTGATAACATAACTATAAATAATAAGATGTTTATAATCTATTTCAACAGTAATAAGCAATAAGGTAAAAGCTAATGATGCAACAAACAAATTAAACATATAATTCAAATTAGCAAAACTAAATTCACTCATATATATGTAGAGAGAGATTATAAGTTGTAATGCGATTATACGTTTTAAGTGTTTACAATAATTCTGATTAACCGGCAAGCCATTCCGTGAAATATTTAACATTAACAGTATCAAACAAATAACAAACACGATATTAGACCAACCACTATTTGAAACAAAATAGTTAAGGAACATACCTATTGTCGAGCCTCCAGCTATTAACAAAGAAATAGCTAAATAAAAAAACTCTTTTCTCAACGATATTCGACTCATACTTTTTCTATTATAACTTTCTTATATGATCCAACAGTATATCAACCATCTAGTTATATTATATACTCACCATTCAATTTTTTTGCCAAAACATCTGTGTTCATCCCATATTTAGATTTTTTCTAATTCACATAAAACATCATAATGTCGCTGACAATTACATTTGTCTCTAATATGGAAAAATGAATCTGCTCTTTTTTTATAAATATCATTCATCGTCCAATTATTACCGACAATTTGTTTCATTTCTTGAACTAAAAAATTCTCGTTTTTGACAATAGGGCCAAACCCATCTGACGAATAATTAAAATAACCTTCCTTATAATGATTTCTCCTATATAGATCATAATCAAATTGGAAATATATGATTGGTTTATATTGATAAGCAAAATCAAAATATATACTACTAAAATCTGTTATGAGTGCACTACATTCGCAAATTAGTTTTTGTAAATCACACGTATCATTGTTATATATTTTAATTCTTTTATTTGCAAAACCATCAAATAGCGTTTTCCATGTTTTTATATGAGGATGTAAAAAATATATTAGTTCTATATCATTTTCTTCAAGGAAACTATACAATTCTACAGATGTAAGAAACGAAGATATTGACCTAAAATAAAGGGTTGATTTAATATCATTATTATTTTCTAAATACATTCTCCATGTTGGCATATATAGAATTTTTTTTGTCGTTGCACAATTAATTAAATGATCGTATCTACATAATCCTAAATATTTAACTTCGTTGTTCTTATATCCATAATTTTCCGAAATATATTTCCACTCAGGATATGCACCACACACAAAAACATCTGCATTTAATTTTGTTTTTATTCCTTGAGTCATATAATCTTTTATAATACCATGCTGAAGAAAAACTCTTTTACTTTGAGGGGGAAACACGTTGCGCATAAGCAAATAACAATATGAATTAGGGCAACATATACCCCATCCCGTGTCACAACAAATACTTGCATGGAAATAATAAAACCAATGTTTTATTGAACCATATTCAACAGTTTCGCACAAATCTTTTACTCTAGAATAATCGTGTGAATTCTGTTTAATTGCATATATAATCCGAATCTCAGGATGATTTTTGCTAATCCATTTACACAGATAATATCCATTATCCCTAGCTTCTGTTGGTCTTTCTGTGATTAACCAACATTGTTCTTTATGGCAAAAGAATTTTACATACAAATTTATTGGTATGTATTTAAAAGTCAAATCTATAATTGTTTCAACAAAGGATAATGAAAATATCATTTTGAATTTATTTCCCACCATTATTCAAAGTCATTTTTGCACATTCAATATGGAATGTTTCACATTATACAAAAATCTCATTATAGAATATAATCCGATTGAAGACGGCATTACAAGCATATAACCCCTTAAATCATCTAAGGGATTTATGTGTTTAAGAAGAGGGAAACAATGCATGGCAAATTGAAACGAAGAATCTTTATTTCTCCAGAAATTTCTCAGAGCTATACGCATAGAAAACACTCTTTTAAATACTTTCTCAGCAGGCAATCCTTTTAGTGATTTTACAAACATGTCAAACATTAATTTGTCTTTTTCAAATGAACCATTTATAGCAGAAGACAAACTGTTGGGGTTTTCGTTCTTAATATAATGATAAAATGCTTTATTACAATACGTTACTTTAATTTTATTTTTCAAAAAAGAAGCAATAACATATAAGTCTTCACAGAAGGAAATTTCCGTAGGAAATATAACTTTGTATTCTGAATAGAGTTCTCTCTTTATTAGTTTATTCCAACAACAACCATTTAATTTACTAAATAGTTCACAAAGTACTTGTTGATTATCCTCGGATGTCGGACATTGAGTCTTATATTTAACATGTCCGCATTGATGCAGGAAATAGTCACAAAATACAATATCTGCATTAGATTCTATTGCTTTTAAGTATAATTCCTTAAGCATATTAGATTCAATCCAATCGTCAGAATCCACATGAATTGTATATTCACCTTTTGCATTTACTATGCCTAGGTTTCTTGCACTACTAACTCCTTCATTTTTTTTATGAAATACACGAATTCGATTATCGTTTCTAGCATATTCATCGCAGATATCACCACTTTTATCTGGGCTCCCATCATCTATTAATAGCACTTCAAAATCAGTAAAAGTCTGAGATAATATGCTATTAATACAACGTTTAATATATGCTTCCGCTTTGTAGACAGGAACAATTATAGATATCTTTGGACTATTCATTCAATGCATTTCTTAAAAAATTCATAGATTGAAGTTGAAGTTTTTCTATGACAATATCTGTGTCATCATAAGAAATCTCTTTTGTTTTTTCATTATAGTCTAAACTGCTGTATAAAAGCCTAGATTCTTGGCCTACCATCTTTAATAAAGATTCAAATCTTGAAAGACCTCTACTCTTATTTCCCAACACAAGAAATGGTTTGTGAAAAATCAAAGAGAAAACACAAGCATGGAAACTATCTGTTACGACAAACTCAGCATCCATAAATCCACGAATCCATGTTTCAACAGAAGGTTTTATCTTTTTTTCGATAGGAAGATTATCTCCCTGTATAGAATTAACATAAAATGGCTCAAGATTTCTTTCTTCTGCTATTTTGCTAACAAGTGAATCAAATTCGTTCGATTTATCTAAACAATAAACCAAAAGAGAACCTGTGCTATGTGGTGTATCTGATTTAACAAGACATTCATAATCTTTTTTCCCCAATAATAATGTGGGATCACACAGTTGTATTGCATGCACTCCAAAATATTCATTACATAAAGAAATCCCCGATTCTTCCCTAACTGATATTGCATCAAACTTACGAATCAATTCTTTGCATTGTTTTGTCTTTTTAGAAGAGTATTCCCACGAATCCGTTCCAAAAGAAGGCGCATATGCAATTCTCTTTACATTCCACCCATCTGTGAAATTCAAGAATGCATTCGATATGCCCTCTTTAAATTGTTTCTCAAAATATCGGGGTCTCCATACTTGATCACTACCGACAATAAAAGCATCATAATCAGAAGACAAAATATCCGAAAACTTGTCTATTAGATGTATGTTTAGATATTCTTCACAAAAGCGAAAAGTATGTTGGAATATTATTGGATTAATACGATTTCGATATCTCTCCGTAAAAACACGAATATTACGATTCTTAAAAATTTTTTTAATAAGTCTAACTCCAAGCCTTGGAATCAAGCCCAAATATATTTCTTTTTCTTTATGCTTCTTGGCTATGATATGAACCTCATGTCCGCAACGGTTTAGTACTTCCTGCAGTGCATAAGATTGAAGTATTCCTCCGTAATTTTGACCCGGATTAAGCGAAAGTATTCCTATCTTCATATCAAGCTTCTTAAATATCTATATAATCTTTTTACTATAGATGGTTTTGTTTTGTTCAATAAAGATTGAATGTTATTCAAACCGTCGTTATGATATTGTTGCCAAAATGGAGTAATAAATTTATTCTTCACCACGTTTTTTTCAATCGATGGGTTGTGGATGAAGGCATCTTCGTAGTTTGTCTGTTTCTTAGGTATATCACAAGAATCCAGCAATTGTTGTCCTTGACAGGATTGCACAAGGATTAGTGAGGTTCCTCTATCATCATCCCAATCAGGATCATTTATTCCCCAATAATCCGCTATGGTTAAATCACTTCCACTCTTACCTGATTTTGCAGGACATGTGTGACACGAAGGCCGTAGGCAAAAGTCTTTCAGAAAAAGCTGCATGAATAGATTTTGTCTATAGGGTTCATTCACAAAAGGATTTCCTTCCTGTCCACTGATCTTTACGCTATAATTCTTCCACCCAGTAGATTTCACCCTGAATTTGACACTTGTTATTTGTTCAATCTTGTTTGAGGTAACGCTACGAAGGTAATCTCGCCATACCAAAGGGCTGGGCACTCCATGACATACCACATCCACGGTGAGCAGATTACCGTACTCTTTTCCTAAGAATCGTCTCAAACCTGCGATCTGGCAGGGTGTGCCCGTGTACATAACCTTACGTCCTTGTGATAGAAAGGCCTTGGCTTGTTGGAAAGTTTCACCCACATTACTCTGTACATATTTGGAGCCACGAAAGGGTGCCAAACCATCTTTTGTTTCCGTATAGTCGTGAACAACTTCCCACTGCTCGTTAAAACGTGCACCGAAGACCACACCGCCTTTGTCAAGAATAAATTCCGCCAGCATCGTGAATATGCCTCCAGAAGAACTTTCTCTACGAATCTCCTCGTTGGGATTGATGGCCGCATAGACATTCAACGGTTTGTGCGCTTGTTCTGTGTGCAATATTGGACAGACTTTTTCGCATTTCCCGCATTCAATGCATTTTGAAGCGTCAATTCGCGGATACAAAAAGCCTTCGGAATTTTCCGTCATCGTGATTGCGGATTTCACGCAAACAGAATAACATGCCGAGCAACCAGTACAAGAAGTTAACGAAGTGATTTTCATTTACCCTTAAGACGTTTTACGATTTTCTCTCCGAGTACTTTTTTCGCAATTCGTTTAGCCAAAGTAACTGATTTACTTGGGGAAAGATACAGCCATGCTATAAACAATGAGGGAACGTTTTTTTTGTTTTTGCGGGCAAAATCTACGTTATCCTTTGCAAAAGGGTCTATATTGTACATCAACCTTTGACGACACTTGTATTTGAAACTATGTTTTTTATAAACATCAATATCGAAAACTTCTGCAAAATCTGTAAGTTTATCCATGCTTTCTAATGCCATAAGTGTACGCATACACTTCGGACAACAACTACAATTTTTAGCGGTTGTATATCCGTTATCGCCTTTCACACAAACATTTAGAAACTTTTGTGCCGGTGCATAATCTGATATTTGTACAGTTTTTTCTGTTCTCAAATATTGTTCTCCATCAGGGATAATATCCAAATTGTCTGTGGATAATAATGGTAATATATAAGGATCAGAAAATGCCGCTATATCAAAATTTTTATAATTGTTTGCATTTTCAAAATAGGAAATTCCTGATGACAAATAGTACTTGAAACATATTTTCTGAATGCTTAAAATCCCAGAAACAAGCGTGATAGTATCAGTCTTTTCATGTCCAAATTTTTCATGAAAAGCATGAACATTAGAATCTATCGGAATGAACGGAATATTTAAACTATCAGGGAAAACCTTACAGTATTCATATCGGTTCTTGAATTTTATGATAGTGTCGGGATTGTCAAATCTGCCATGACTTCCCACATTAAAGAAAAATAATGTATTTATCTTGTAATCAACATCTTTCTCATTAGCATAGTATTCAACAAAAGTAGAAAATGAATCTACTCCCGCTGAAAAACCAGTTCCTATGCGAGTGCCCGTTTTCGTTACTATCCCATAGTTCTCGATTTTGATGTCTACATCTGATAGTTCACAAGAAAATGCAAGTAAAACTTTGTTAACGTAGGTGGTGATGTTTTTAAATAGCTTTTTTGAAACAGCTCCACGTATGACGATATTTTCTTTGTAATACATTGCAGGATAAAGTATTGCAACAAGAAATGCATCATACACTTCATCGGTAAAAACATCACCGAACGACAACGGGGCTGAAAACCACATTGTTTTTTCTGAAAAAGAATCACTTTTGCAATCACAAATAAGTTTTGAATCAGTATCAGTTTTTTCGATTCGGATATTCGAGAGTTCTATCATTTTGAACTATTATTAGATGGTTTTATTTTTTTTCTAACAATATTAATAATACTTTGTCTTTCCATGCGTGTAAGACCTAAAAAATAAATAATAAATGCCGCAAAAAAGACTTTTATGGATATGTCTAAAATGAATGTTGCCATTGTTTCTTTTGAAAGATTCAGATAATAATTTGCAACCACGAGAATTGCCGTTATCAAAATTACGCGTATAAAAACAGCATTAAAAATAGCCTTTATACTAAATCCCTCCACACGTTTTAAAAAGCCTAAACGGACAAACACCAAACCTAACATCAAAATAATTCCAATTACATAAATTGTATACGGTTGGCAACCATACCTGAGTGCTAAATATGATAATGGTAAGTTTAGGATAACAACAACGCCGATAATTGCTTGATACAAAGCAATCTTACCCGTTGCCTGATTTACGGTTGCCATAGGCAGAGATATTGATTCAACCAATGTTTCAATAAAAAGCAATCGCACAAAAACAACAGTATATTCGGGTACATTTTTAAGCCATAAAGTCAAAATATAATCCAAATTGCTGAATAGAGGAAATACCGCAATCAATATAAGGAAATATGACGTTTTGCAGCCCCAAAAAACAATTTTCCATAATTCATCATAGTTTTTTGCTGCATATTGTTTTACGATTTGAGGTTTTACCGCCTGCATGAAATTTCCAGAAAAAGAAGTTACCGCACTTCTAATTTGATTTGCAATACCTTGTGCGGCATTTACAACAGTGCCAAAAAACAAATTTATAACGATTGACACTCCCTGGTTTTTTAGTACAGTTGAAGCGTGTCCAAACAAATTCCATCCGCTGTAACTGACTATTTCTTTAAAAAGAGCTTTATCCTTGACAAACTGAAATCTACATTCGACATAATGTTTTCTACAATAAACTCTGTAGATAGCGGTGATTATGAAAGATACAGCCATTAACAGGAATCCATATAAAACAAGTTTGTCAAAAAGCAAAACTTGCAACAAAAAGACGATTGCGAATTTCAAAACGGCTTCCACAATGCTCACGTAAGCGTAAATGTTCATATTTTCGTGAGCGATAATGCTTGCCATATAGGGCGTTGTGATAAGTGTCAAAAGGAACGACACCACAGTTGCTTGATATATCCAAATCGCAGCAGACAATCTTTCTGGTGAAATGACGAGTTTGTTCATCACGAACCACAATCCAACGGTCTCAGCCAAGACGACAATCACTACCGCCAAAAGCACGTATATTTGGAACGTTACACTAAATGTGGTTTTTAAGTGTTCGTAATCTTGTTTCCCTAAATCAAATGCGAAATATCTTTGGCTTGCAGTCGCCATTGCACCGGATAAAAAACCAAACATTGTAACAACACCAGCAACGACATTATATGTTCCGTAATCCTCCGCGCCCAAAACATTCAAGACAATGCGAACTGTGTACAAAGACACTAGCATTATCAGGATTTGACGGAAATAGAGTAGCAAGGTGTTTTTCGCTATACGCGAAGTAGATGAGGACATCTGGTTTTTGATTTAATTATTATTGTTTCGCCCCTACAGGGCTTCGGTCACGCTCGTCATTCTACCAGGGGTTCACGCCCCTGTCTATGATATGGCGCCCTTACAGGGTTTTCAATAAGGTTTTAGGGTTATATATGTCTTTCAACTGTGGCATGCACCATCACGTTGCGGAACATTGTCACGGCTCATGTGGATGCGCGAATGACGGTATGGAGGCCACATCACCATGGGCGAATTGCCATTCGCCCCTACGTACGGGCGAATAGCAATTCGCCCCCTTCTGCGCATCATACGTTAGGGTGCCATTCCAATACGTACGGGCGAATTACACCCATGGGAACCCACGGCGGTGCTATAGGCTATATTTGTTTGGGGCTTTTCAGTCCAGCTGAAGTATGATCATGATTTTCGTTTCACATCAATATTTAGACCTTCAAACAATTTATACATCTCTGACACGCTTTCTTGTTGGCATGTCTCGATGTCAAAGGATTTTAATCGTCTGAAATCAATCTTTTGCATGTATGGCAACAACCTTTCAAAAAGATCTGGCTTGCCTAAATAATTCTGTTTGCTTTTGTTATACTTTTCAAACAAACCTCCTCCAACATCAAATTTACGTAAGACTGGAAGCAACTCGGTTTCATATTGTGCAAAATATCTATTCGACTCTGGCTGCTGATGCAAATAGAACCAATATTCAAGACATGGATTGTTGACAATCACAGTCAGTTTGTCTTTCCACCGATTATCGGTTATCGCTTTATGATAGAACTGTTTGAACTTTTGCAAAACACTGTTCTTTACCTTTGCTTCTTTGTTCTCCTTCTGAATGCTATCAAAATCTATTATCCAGAAGATATGTTCATATCCTTTTGCTATCGCTTCTTTTACCAATTCGAATTGTTTGCTTATCGAATGACATGACAATTCTGGTTGAAACCTGATTTTTAAATCATAATGCTTCTTCAACAGTTCAACATACCATTGTTCCGTTTCGCCATCAGCAATCAAGACATAACCACCTGCTTGTAGTTCTTTTTTTATTTTTCTACGAGCCATTATCCTTCCACGTAAAATAACAAATCATTGGAATTTTTTGGTACTCCACCCAACTTGCCAACGCTATAAGCATTATAAATACTTGTTGTGTCTCTGATCACAGAACTATCAAAATCCGCAAAAGAGTACATTTCGGTAGATCCATCATTTCGCTTATTCGCTATCCACAATGCATCTTTGCGAAGTAAATGTTTTTTTTGCAAAAATTCTCGATTGTGAGTTGTAAACAGCAATTGTGACCTTTTGACATTCTTTAGGAATGATACGATAAACGCTTCATATAATTCAGGATGCAATGACATATCTAGCTCGTCGATCATCATGAACAATCCCTCAGAATCGGACAAATGCAATAGTATTCCCATTAATCCGAAATAACGCATCGTACCCTCTGATTCAAGTCTATCCGGCAAAACGAACTCTGCTTGGTCCGTTTTATGTTTAATCATTATTTTAGGAATGTCGCCGTCACTTACTACATCCTCCCCATCAACATTTATTGTCCACTCACGCTCCTCAACGTATGAATTCAATATTCCTTGTAGAAAATCATTGACTGAGCCCTTTTCTTCAATCGAGATGTCAGAGATGTTGAAGTCCGCTCTTTTCAAAGCATTCACCATTGCTTGGGTCTTAATCGATTTATTATCAATATAATCCGCCGCAATCATATACAAAGGAGTTTGTGGCGGAAGTAACATATCCAATTTATAACCAAACCAATCGCAAGAGTTTCTTAACGCAGGTATGTCCGCACTGATTTTCGAAAAACCAGCAAGCACTGTCTCGTTCGACAATGTAAGAATGCTTAATTGTTTCTGTATCAAAGGATCAACCTTTTGTTCTTTATCGAATACAATGTTCGGAATACGTTTTTCCTTATCCGTTGTGCGTTTATACACATTTTTACTTTTTTTTGCCGTCAGATATGGATATTCGTTCAGTTCTTCGTATACAATCGCATTAGCGTTGAACTCCAACTTATAATTGTATTTGGTCTGTTCCGAAATAAAGTTCATTTCCATTGCCGCCTTTCCTGTATAATCCATTCCGAACGGAATAAATTTCAATGGAATATTCTTTTCAGTTTGTATCTTCAAGGCAATGAATTTCATATGATTCAAAGCTTTCAGAAGATTTGATTTTCCCGAAGCATTTGCCCCATATATCATTCCTATTTTCAACAAGTTCAGTGGTTTCTTTTTAGGATTCTTGTCAGGAACAGAAATGAAATAATAATCTTCCAAACCTTTAACTTTCGTATCGGGTTCAAACGATAGAGTCTGTCGATCTCTAAAAGAGAGGAAATTTTCAACTGTAAAATCTACCAGCATAGAATACTATTTTTGTATGCGAATTGCAAAAATAGCAATTTCTACAATTCTAAACCACTAAAAATATACGTTAATTTGTAAACAACTTACATTTTACATAGATTTTGCATCCACGGGAACCCACGGCGGTGCTTCTGGCTATATCTGTTTGGGGCTTCATAACGGACGCGGCACGCCACGTCCCTGGGGCGAATGGCAATGGGGCGAATGGCAATTCGCCCCTACGGGCATTTTCCCCCGAATATGGCGCATATTGTATGGGCGAATGGCAATTCGCCCCTACGGGCATTTTCCCCAAATATGGCGCATGTTGTACGGGCGAATGGCATTCGCCCATTATAACACCACCCCTTTTTCCAAATATTCCGCCAAATTCGTACGAACCGTAGAGGCTACACTATCGGCTGCCACTTTCTGCATATCATACTTCACCATGATCTCTACCAACTGGTCGAACGTGGTGGTCTGTGGATTCCATCCTAACTTGGTCTTCGCCTTCGTTGGGTCTCCCCATAGGTTCACCACATCCGTTGGTCGATAGAAGTCTTCCGATACTTCAATCAACACCTTGCCGACCAACGTCTCCGATGGCTTCACACCTACAATAGGGTGATGAACCGATACACAAACGCCCTTCTCATACAATCCCTCTCCTTCAAACTTCAACTCTATGCCGGCTGCTTTGAAGGCTTGATAGGCAAACTCTCGTACGGAGTGCTGAACACCCGTCGCTATCACAAAATCCTCGGGTTTCTCCTGCTGCAAAATCAACCACATGCACTCTACATAATCCTTGGCATAGCCCCAATCTCGCAACGAGGACATATTACCCAAGAAGAGTTTCTCTTGCTTGCCCTGCGCTATACGTGCTGCCGCCAAGGTAATCTTGCGTGTCACAAAGGTCTCGCCTCGTCGCTCACTCTCATGATTGAACAGAATACCTGAACAACAATACATATTGTACGCCTCACGATACTCCTTCACAATCCAATAGCCATACAGCTTCGCCACCGCATAGGGAGAATAGGGGTGGAATGGCGTGTTCTCATTCTGTGGCACCTCCTCCACCTTACCATACAACTCCGACGTGGAGGCTTGATAGATGCGACAGGTATGCTCCAAACCACAGGCCCTGACTGCCTCCAACACCCTCAAGACACCCACGGCATCTACATCGGCTGTGAACTCAGGCGAGTCGAACGATACCTGCACGTGACTCTGCGCAGCTAAGTTATATATCTCTGTGGGCTTTACCTTCCCCACCAATTTTACCATCGACATCGAATCGGTCATGTCTGCATAATGCAGGTGGAAACAAGGCGTTCCCTCCAAATGAGCGATCCTCTCTCTGTAATCAACAGAACTACGGCGAATCACACCGTGTACTTCATACCCTTTTGCTAACAAGAACTCTGACAGGAAACTGCCGTCCTGACCGGTTACCCCAGTGATGAGTGCAATGTCTTTTGACATATATATTTTAATTTTAGGTGGGTTCTATATTATCAACCCATTATTCATACATTTTATTTCAGAATCAAATTCAACCGCTTCGAAATCTTTGCATTCGGCATCAGCATGCGAGGTGAATGGATATCACTTCCATGCATATCATAAAAGCCCATCTTCAGCATCCACTCCGCCTTCTTACGTGCCGTCTTGCCATACACATCCACCAGCGAACCGAGGTTCAACTGGAAACGGATACCTTTGTTTTTCAGCTCTTTATAATCTTTCTCGTCCATATAGGTGTAGCGCTCCGGATGTGCCAACACCGGGAAGTAGCCCTTGCTCTGTATCTCCTCCAGCAACTTCTCAAAGTCACTAGGCGGATTGAAATAGGAGGTCTCGACCAACAACTGATCGCCCGCCTCACCCAAAGGCAGTAAATCATTCGTCTCCAAACGGGTGACGAAAAGCGTATCCATCATATACTCAGCCGCCAAGTGAAGACATACGGAACCTTGATATGCCGCCTGCAACTCGTCGAACCGACGTCGTAAATCTTCAGTTGTGTTGGGCATATCCTCCATGATATGAGGGGTGCACCATAAATCGCTGACCCCCATCTGCTCAAACGAGCTAAGTATAGACAAAGAGACCTTCAGCTCCCTCACACCGTCATCCACACCCGGCAATATATGCGAGTGATAATCGGTGCTTCCCTCCAATAAAAGGGGACTCCACAAAGGAACTTTTTTAAAAATGTCTAAAAACATATTGTTGTTGGGGCGAATTGCCATTCGCCCATGGTGAATTAACCACCGGCGTTTGTTGGGGGCGAATGCAATTCGCCCCTACACGTCCTCGGTGAACCTACCTTCAACGTTTGTTTGTTGGGGCGAATTGCTATTCGCCCATGGTAAATTAACCACCGATGTTTGTTGGGGGCGAATGCAATTCGCCCCTACAGGCGTTCCAAAAACGCTTGTGGGATGTAGGAGGTGACCACCACCGCCACACCCTCGATGGCGACAATCAATCGCTTGCGTCCTTTTATGCGACGCACATATCCTTCGGCGCCTTTAAACATTCCATCGATCACTCGAACACGATCGCCAATGCGATAGTCGAAAGAGGGATCGAGCAACTCAAGTCCTTTATCTTTGGCTGATGTCACCAACATAAAGGCGTTCATCTCATGTTCAGGAATCGGTTGTGGTTGTTTTGTCTCTATATGTGAATAAACTTGAAATTTATCACCAAAGGTGGACTTCAATGTGCTAAAATAGGAAACAGCACATCGTATAAAAATCAAAGAAGGAATAAGTGGACGTTCAGTATAGGTGGGAAGACCCTCCTTGGTCGTCTCCGCCACGTGCATGGGGATATAATATTGTATGTTGTCGTTCACCAAAAAAGGAATCATTGCAGGTACTCTATCATAAAAGACCTTCACAGCGTACCAAAACTCTTTATTTACATCAATCATTCCTTTTCTTATTTTGCAATTATACTTTTTGGGGTGAGTTCTATAAATTCACCATTTATACGAAATCAATATAAATTGAGGGTTCGATAATGACCCGTTCAAAGTGAAACACGTCTCTCTCTCCCTCATGTCCTAAAAACTTTTGCAGTTTCGGCACAAAGCACATAGAGTCTGTTCGTCTATATTATTCTGACACCTTAATAATCAAGATAACACCTCGAATCATCGGAAAATACACGACCACGCATACTTCACCCCCTTCAACTCTGATCAGTTAGGAACCTCACCATCTAATCGGCACAAAGATATAGAATAAATCAAAAAAAACATCAAAAAGAAAACAAAAAATTTCAGCTATTTCCTTCTCTTTCTCATCGAACGAGACAAGAGGGTATCAACCGCTTATAATTATTTCTTTTTCAACTATTTATCTTTTATTTAGACCGACATCATCAAGGCAGTGACAAGCTTATACAATTCTACCGCTCGGCACGCATTGGATTCTCTAAGAAGTCCTTGTAAGCCAGACGGATACCATCCTTCAATTCCACCTTGTACTTCCAGCCCAGTTTCTCGGCTTTAGACACATCCAATAGTTTGCGTGGTGTACCGTTCGGACGAGAGGTATCCCACTTGATAGCTCCCTTGTAACCTACCACGTCGGCCACCATCTCGGTCAACTCTTTGATGGTCAGTTCTTTTCCCGTACCTGCATTGACGGTTTCATTGCCGCTATAGTTGTTCATCAGGAAGACACAGAGATTAGCCAAATCGTCGACATACAAGAACTCACGTAATGGAGAGCCATCACCCCAGCAGGTCACCTCCGCAACACCTGCCTCCTTAGCTTCGTGGAAGCGACGGATCAAGGCTGGGAGCACGTGACTGTGCTCTGGATGGTAGTTGTCGTTCGGGCCATAGAGGTTGGTCGGCATCACAGAGATATAATCGGTGCCATATTGGCGGTTGAGGAACTCGCAATATTTCAAGCCACTGATCTTGGCCAAGGCATAGGCCTCGTTGGTCTTCTCCAAGGCAGAGGTGAGCAAGCAAGATTCAGGCATAGGCTGAGGAGCCATGCGCGGATAGATACAGGAGGAACCTAAGAACTCCAGTTTCTTGCAGCCATTCTTCCATGCTGCATGGATCACATTCATCTCCAACATCATGTTGTCGTACATAAAATCAGCCAATGCCGACTGGTTGGCAATGATACCGCCCACCTTGGCAGCTGCTAAAAAGACATACTCCGGTTTCTCTGCCGCAAAGAATGCCTCCACCTGATCCTGACGAATCAGATCCAACTCCTTGTGAGTACGGGTGATGATGTTGGTATACCCCTGACGCTGCAATTCGCGTACGATGGCCGAGCCCACCATGCCACGGTGACCCGCCACATAAATCTTACTGTTCTTCTCCATTTTATCTATTCTTTTTTTCGTTTTCTTATCATTTAATCAAAGCACAACTATGGCTGTGGTTTATCACCATTGTTCTTCAGTTTGGCACGCAGCTGACGAATCTCACGGATGCGTTTCTGCGCCTCCCACTTCTTTTTCTTCGCTTCATACGTCTCCTGACGTCTTTCCAAATAGTTGTCTGCCATAGCTATCTCATCTGATGGTGACCATAGTAGCCCCATAACCATACTCTTGGAACGAGGCATCCTGCACATAGCAAGTTGAATATTTGATTTTCAACTGTTTCAAAATCTCCTTGCGTAAGACACCATTTCCTTTTCCGTGAATAAAGACGATCTTCTGACCTTTGGATTTCGCATTCTCTGCCATCACACGGTTGAAGACATCCAACTGATACTGAAGCATATCGGCAGGAGCCATGCCGTTGGTGTTATCCAATAGTTGGTTGATATGAAGATCCTTCACGATGATCTCCGGTTGTTTCTGTTTTTTAGAGATTTTAGCAGGGAAGGAGGTCTCTTTCTGTTGAAGGAGGTGTTCCAACTCATCCTCAGTGGCTACGGCATTGACTGGCATATCATTTTGAACAACGGGACAGATCAAAGCCAGTTCGTCGAAGTAATCATTCTCGACGAAGCTATGCAGCTTATAGAATTTCACGGCGTTCAGCTTGATTTGCACGTCGTAAGCCGGTTTCAGCGTATAGGTACGTTTCTGTTTCAAGGCCAATGCTTGGACGCGCAGTTGTTCCCAATCATTCAGGTCGTTGCGATCCACCTCTTGGAGCAGGATCTTGGTGTTAGGCTGAATGAAGCCCACCGCCTTGCTGACAAACTTCGTACCCACCATGACGGCAATGTTATAAGCTAAATAGTAGTTGCTATCATTAACCAAGAAGGCATCGAAATTAGTGGACGAAAGCATCTTCTCATTCTGAGGCAAGAAGGCCAAGAGGAGGTTCATCGACTCCCCTTCAGGAGTCTCCTCCTGCGGCACGTATGAAGCATCTTCTTGTTTCTCCTTCTCAACGAAATCATCCAAGGTCTGAATCTCTTTTTCCTTTTCTTTGGTTTGTGTATGAACGGTTGTCTCCGTCTCCACGATAACACATTCACGAGCGAGGGTTGGCACATCAAAGCCATCCTCATCGGTCACCAAGACCAATTCACGGTTGATAATCTTCGTCACCGTGCCACCACCCGTTGCGTTTAAGAAACGCACTCTATCACCTACTTTTACCATAGCAATTCAAATTTTGCACAAAAATACAGAAATTTTCAAAAAATACGGGCAGATGGTCGCAAATCCAAGCATTTTTGCATAATCAGCAATGGGGCGAATGACCGCAAATCCAAGCATTTTTGCATAATCAGCAATGGGGCGAATGGCCGCAAATCCAAGCATTTTTGCATAATCAACAATGGGGCGAATGGCAATTCGCCCCTACCGTACGGGCGAATTGCTATTCGCCCTTCTTCAAACAAGGAAATCTATATTTCACATATAAAAACCATCCTTCCATCTATAATTGCGCAATGATTCAGATTCTTTTTTATATCTTTGCAATGTAATTAAGGATAAACAACATGCAAAGACCACAGGATATTGCCATTGAGGATTTCACCTACGAGCTTCCAGATGAGCGCATAGCGAAATTCCCAATAGAGAAAAGAGACGAGTCAAAGTTGTTGCTCTACGATAAGGCAAACATTACGCATACCGTTTTCAAGAACTTGGCAGAGCAATTAAGTGAGGGTGATTTGTTGATATGCAACAACACAAAGGTGATTCAAGCTCGTCTTCTGTTTCAAAAAGAGACAGGTGCACATATCGAGGTCTTTTGTTTAGAGCCCATCCAGCCACACGATTATGTGCTGACCTTTCAAACAAATCACGAATGTACGTGGAAATGTATGATTGGCAATGCCAGTAAGTGGAAACAGGATATTATCTTAGAGAAGCGAGTGGTGGTGGATGGCAAAGAGATCATTTTCAAAGCTGAACGAGGAGAATCGGTGGGAAACACCTATTACGTACGTTTCTTCTGGGAGGACGAAAACATCAACTTCGCCTCTATCCTCGATGCATTCGGAGTATTACCCATACCACCCTATCTGCATCGGGAAACAGTGGAGCGAGACAAGGTGACCTACCAAACCGTCTACTCCAAAATCAAAGGCTCGGTGGCCGCACCTACGGCAGGGCTTCACTTCACACCTGAAGTATTCGACTCCCTACACAAAAAGGGTATCGACTGCGAAGAGGTGACACTACATGTGGGTGCAGGTACGTTCCAGCCTGTCAAGTCAGAGACGATTGGCGGACATCAGATGCACTCCGAATGGATCTGCGTACACCGATCAGTGATCGAGAAGATTCGGAAAGCAGGTCAGGTAGTGGCCGTCGGAACCACCTCCGTACGCACCTTGGAGAGTCTCTATTACATTGGCTGTCAGTTGGCAGAGAACAACCAATTAGAGGAACGGGAGTTAACGGTGACACAATGGATGCCTTACGAAAAAGCGTATCACCTCACTACAGAGGAGTCGCTCGACAGCATCCTGCGATATATGGAGCACAACCACTTGGAGACCATCTCGGCCAACACACAGATTATCATTGTGCCGGGATACCAGTTTCACCTCGTCAAAGCTATCATCACCAATTTTCACCAACCGCAAAGCACACTGCTACTGCTCATCTCGGCATTCGTGGGCGATGATTGGAAACGAATTTATGAGTACGCCATGAAAAATGATTTTCGATTTTTAAGTTACGGAGACAGTTCTTTATTAAAAAAATAATATTAACACTTAATAAATTAGCAGTATGAAAACAAAAAAAGCTTTACTATTTTTATTGTCATGTATGATGATTATTCCGTTCATGGCAAGTTGCACAATTGAGGGTGAGAGCGATGACGATGACACCCAAGACATATATACCAACTCAATCATAATCGATGGCAAAAGCTATACGATTGATCGTGCAGAATGTTCTGGATATCCTAAGACAAAACTAAAATTAAGTTGTTCTGGGTCGGTAGAATTGACAATGACGAAATCAGGTGATCCAGTACCTTATGGCATAGAATACAATCTTTTGACAGACAGTGACTGGAGCATTGACATCAAAGAGACCACAAGTAATGGCAAGAGCTACAAATACCACTATGCATCTTCCAACTCATACCACATCGCAGATGGTACTCAGACCTACTGGGCTACACCTAAAGTGGCAAAGATGAAGATTGAAGATGAGGATATTTACACCATGTACGATTTGAACCTTGATTTAGGTGCATACAACGATCCTAAGGGTGTGGTAAGAGTACACTACGTTCATTCAAAATAAGAAACATAAAAACATTTGACTTCGTACATTCATAAACATACGGTGGGTTCTTTTTCAGAGCCCACCATATTACATTTTCGGAAAACACTTTTATTTGATTTAATTTCATGACAAGACTCAAATTACGACTCCTTTCGTTATTAGGATTCTTATGCATTTGGATAAATGCACATTCAGAAGGCGTTCTAATTTTTGAGATATCGGATGCACAGAACAAACCTGTCACCGATCTTCAAATAGAAATCTCGCAAAATGGCACGCTTTACAAAACGTACACCACCGATGCGAGTGGTCGTTTGGTTGATCCATTCATACCTGCTGGCGACTACAGCTACTCGTTCAAATTCGGTGATTTAAGTCAGGGCGCATTCTCTGTAAAAGATGGTGATTACTCATGGATCAACCTTGATTACAGATTATGGACCATCAGTTTCAAAGACGATGAAGGCAAACCACTAGTCAACAAAAAAGCAACCATCTACACAGTGGCAGAAGATGGCACCGAGACACTGGTTAGTGAAAAGATGTCGGACGAGGCAGGAAACACCGAATTCCTTGTCCCTGAAGGCAACTACAAATACTCCACTTTCAAAGGCACAGGCTACCAACAAGTAAAAGATGAAAACATCAACACCGCCGTTGAGGTTACCAGTGGAGAGATTACACACCAAACTCATTTCTGTTTTATCAATGACAAGAAAGAGAACCTCACCATTTTTGCCAAAGACATTATGGTGACGCACATTGCACCGGACAGTATCTATCGGTTCGGTTCCGTGGATGCACACAGTCATACCATCTCTCACGGATATTTCTTATATAACACTACGGAGTCATACGTATCCTGTCCTGCAGGAACCTACAGTTGCTCCGTGGAAACACAAGATTATGGTACGGTCGTAGACACCTTTGTGGTTGATGACAATGATCCTCTTACCAACAACATTATCTACCTCGTCTTACCTACCCTACCCGACACATCCAAAAAACAAGAAGAGACGTTCACCTTGGAAACATCTGATTCAGCCACGGCTGCCACTCCATACGAGCTGACCGTAATGGTGCGATTGGATGATGGAACCGAGATGCCTATCGAGAATGCGCTTTCCAACCTACTCGTATCCGACGATTATTCACAAGAATCGGGCTATCAATTCACCGACGGGTCAGGAAAGGCTACTTGGTATGTGGCTGAAGGCACCTATGACATCGCCATTGTGAACGATACGCTTAAAAAGATACAAGTCGTAAGCGACACCACAGTATACATAAACATTAGCGACTTCGCCAAAGTCTATTTCGATTTTTATATAGAAGACAAGAAATTCAATCCTGCCTCCGTAAGCGAAATACTCAACTGGTTCTCTGGTAATGAGTCTCGTACCTTCTCCTATTATGGAGAGATAAAAAAAGAGAGCAGCGACATTTTCGTTTTCTGCTATGACAAACCAATCATTTTACCTCGCGGTAATTTTGCCTATTCTTTATACATGAATGAGAAAGATTACCACCGTAGTTTCATCAAAGATTATACGATACGAGCAAATGACACAGCGATACACAACAAAATCACGCTACAGCCTTTCTACACAGTCAACATTGTGATGCTAGACAACAATGGTGCCAATTTTGAATCAAGGCAGTATGTCGAGATGATTCAATTCGGATACAAATCCAAACTGGTAACGGATAGCTTAGGATTCTACTCAGGTCGTCATATTACAGGCGATTATACGTTCATCGCCTTTGAAGATACGCAAAGTATCACACTCACCAGCGACACCACACTCTACTTCCATCCTAAGTCTCTTATCTCACAAAAAGTAAAATTCCAATTCCTACATGATGGAAAGCTAGTCTATCCACAAATCATGAACATGGATATTTACACAAGTGAGGATAAGCCTTACGCTAAGACCGTCTCTCACCTATATGAAGAGTACAACGGCAACAATAACGTATGGGTCTTCGACGAACCAACCATTTGCGAGCCTAATGACTATTACATTGAGTATATCTTGAAGGATTACCTCTTCGATGGAACATTCCAACTTAACTTTAACATATCTCCATCCATCAATCCAGACACTACCATCTATATAGTGGTACCTGTTAAGCGTTCGGTGACCATCACCATCAAAGATGCCAACCTCGATTTGGTGACAGGTGTGTTTGGAAACATCTATAAGTATGATGAGAATGGTGAATTACTCACATCAACCGATTACGACAGCGACTCTCACGCTGGATTAAGAACCAATTCAGATGGTAAACTCATCGACCACCTTGTTCCCGGTCGTTACCAACTCAGAATCTTGGATATCGTCAGAGACTTTATCGTTAAAGATTATGATCTGAACTTCGAAATCATTTCGGGTACCAAGATGTATGATGTGAAATACATTGTTATGTATGAGACAAGCAGAAAGCCAGCCGACAACCTCATGTTGGAAGTAACCAAAGAGGGTCAATTCTACAACACCACATATACTGATCAAGATGGTAAAGTGGAGATATTCTGCGAGGAGGGCGACTACGCTTACTTCCTACACTACGATGAGGGTTACAATGGTTCTTACCATCTAACAAAAGACACCACCATCTATCTATACATCAAAGATCCTGTAAAGATCGGATCGATGGATATCCTTGGTTGTGCCTGCATGACGCACAACGACTCTATTCCGCTCAGCGTCAACTTCACACCTGCTGATGCAACTTTGAAAGAGATCGATTGGTCGGTCGACAATGAAGTCATCGCACACGTCACCAGCGATGGTGTCTTAGTCACTCACGACGTCACACAAGATGGTTTCATCGCCATCACAGCAACCAGCAAAGATGGAAGCGGCGTGAAAGTGACCAGAACCTTCTTCGTGGGCAATGGCAACTGTGGACCAGATCAGAAATTGCACTATCAAAACACTTCGGATACAGACATTCCGTTGGTTAGCGATAGCATAAGTCTATACATCACTGCAGAGGGCGTGGACAACTTCACTCACGTGTATGTTTATCAGTCATCCACCGACTCTATCAAGTGGACTACCTTAGCTGGTCCGACAACAGACACTGCAGTGGTCATCAATGCCACCAGCTTCCGCTCTGATGTCTACTTCAGAGCTCTCATAGCTAATTCAGAAGAAGATGCTAAACAATTTATGAAGGACGGCACTTCCGATTGTGGAAGCAACAAAATCACCAATCTCCTTTCATTGAGATTGAACAAATTGATTCCTAATCAATGGCCAGACTCCATCTGTTCTACAAAGAAAAAGGTGACCTACTCTATCAACAAAGAGAAGATCGGAACCATCGCCGAAGGTTACCAATTGGTATGGTGGTCTAAACTTGCGGACGATGAAGACTACAAGCGACTTGAATTCGACGGAGCAGACTCCATCACACTCAAGGCAAAACCTAACATGAGTGTCAAAGCCTCTCTTCAGAAAGGCGACACCGTTGCTTTAACATACGAAGGAACTCTCTTCGTGGAGGTAGATCCAACCTTTACTCTACAATCAAGTAAAGATACCGTATGTCGCAACGATGAGGTGACATTAACTGCCACTCAACTCACAGGCGAGGAAGGCAAATACATTTGGAGCAACGGAATGACCGACAGTTCCATTACCGTTCAAGTTGATGCAGAACGTTACGCCGTTCGTTTGGAGCCACGCTATGGCTTATGTAAGGCTAAGACAGACACCATACAGTTGACCATCGACGAGCCAATCGACTTTGAATTGGCACTAGACAAAGAGGTGATATGTGCAAGCGACAGCAACGGTATCACACTCTCTATCCTCTCAAACCAAGAATTGGGTCTTATCGCATGGGATGACAGCACATCAGCAGACACTCTCCATGTGACACCAAAAGAGAATGGCACACGTACGGCAACCGTTCAGTCTATCTTCAACAAATGTCCATCCGTGACAAAAGAGATTGCGTACCAAGTACGTCAACCACTCGCAGTCACTATCAGTACAGACAAGGATGACATCTGTCAGGAAGGAGCCGACTCCGTCACAGTTACCGCAGAAGCCCTCTCAGGAAAAGCTGAATCTTACATCTGGTGGGACGGAAAGAAGACCACCGAGAACGAACGTACCTTCAAGCCACAGTCCGACACGGAAGTATGGGTTTATATCTCAGACAACGTTTGTCCTGATTCAGAGAAAGACTCCATCAACATCACAGTGGCCAAACCTGCCACCATCCAATTATCTTCTACCAACAAGATATTTGAATATGGTTCAGACATCAATCTATTGGCTGACACCTCTTCTGTAGTCAGAGGTCCATACTCATGGTACTATATCGATGCAGAAGGCGACAAACATTTGATGACAATCAGTGATGAGTTGAGTTTTGCCGATATGCCAAACCAAGATGTCACCTATCAGGTAGTGGCAGATAACGGAGCATGTTCACAAATCGAGAGTAACTTCATAAAAGTTGCTTTGGTAGACAACATCGTGATACCAACCGTCTTCACTCCATACACTGTAGATGGTGAGAACGATGACTTCATGCCAGGCTATACAGTGATTATCTACAACCGCTACGGAGACATCGTATGTAACTCCAGCAACGGTTGGGACGGATACTACAAAGGCGTGCTTGCCGATCCAGGCGTCTACATCTACGTTTTGACGTTGAGAGACGGACGAGTGGTGAAAGGTACAATTGAAATATTCAGAAAATAATTAAGGAGGGATTACAATAATGAAAAAGTTATTATTCACCCTATTTGCCATAGGAGCAATTATCAATTCCTTGGAGGGATATTGCCACCAAACGACCAATTTCACTGGCACGAAAAACGTGAGTGAAAAGGAACTGATCTCTAAATACAAGGATGGCAAGGTGCTACTCGTCAGAAACGATAGCACATTCATTGCCGACATCGATGAGTATGGTCAAATTCAGAACCTCACCTATACAGATGATTTGAAGAAGATCGTCAGAGATGGTCAGGTATCATACGGTTCCAAGAGCGGTTCGCTCTACTACACACAATCTGGCAAACTCTTCACTGCAAAACAGAAGAAGAACGGTCAGTGGGTAGAAGATAAATACATCGAAATACCAGGTTTCAATGTGAAACGCGACAAGTACAGAGGTTCCGTCTTGGCCTATGCCAACTGGCGCTACATGCCAGAGGATTCCATCGTCATTCTCAATCCCGCATTGAACGAGGATGAGACAGTGATGTACTTCGCTTCCAATTTGAGAAGCAAGAAGGGACTCGACATCTGGAAAGTGGAGAAACTAGCAGACAATGTGTGGGGAAATCCACAAAGAATGGGTACGAATGTCAATTCAGAGAGTGACGAAAACTATCCATTCGTAACAGAAGATGGCAACCTCACTTTCGCATCCAACCGCAAGGTGGGCAATGCAGTACCCGACAGTGGGAAATACAACATCTACACACTCGACCCTAAGAAGGACAAGAAACCAGAGTTGCTGGTACTAGAGACGAAAAAGGTGGAAGTTCCCGTTGTAACAGAACCTGTTCAGCCAAAGCAGGACAGTACCCTTGCAAAGGAAGTCGATGGCGTATCATCCGCTACGACACCAGCAAACAAAGAGATTGCACAGAACAATCAAGAGCCTGCTAAATCATCCGTAGTTGAGCAACCAGAAAAAGTGGTTGCACCAGCAGAGGAGAAGAAGGAGGAGATGAACCGTAAGATTGAAAAGGCATTGAGTCAACCAGTAGTCTTTTCATCGACCGACTTCATCGAACCAGCAAGCAATGTGAATCAGAAGTTGGAAGAGCATCCAGACACAGTGATTAAGATCTCTAAGAACGTGCTTGGAACACACGAGATGCGTATCTTCTATTTCGAATTTGACAAGGGTATACCGAACGGTACCTACAAAGAAGATTTGGAAATTGTATTGGATTTCATCAATGCTTATCCAGACAGTAAATTCCTATTGGTGGGTCACACAGACGAGCGTGGAACCATCGAGTACAACGACGCTCTTTCACAGAAAAGAGCTGAGTGGGTCTACTTTAACCTATTGTTAAGAGGAATTAAGCCAGAGCGCTTGCAAATGCGTGCAGATGGCGAACATCATCCAATTATCAAAAATGCCAAAACGGAAGAGGATCATCAAAAGAACCGCCGTGTGGAAATTTACAAGTTGAATTAAGATTTGATTAGAGTATGATTAGAACAATGAAAAATAAGATCGTTTTCAAATTAATAGCCGTGTTGTGTGGCGCACTATTGTGCCTCAACACTGCACAAGCCCAACAAGACTTGTTGCTTTCCCAACAATTGTTCTCCCGTATCAATGTGAACCCAGCAGGAACAGGTAACAATGAGAAGTTTGATTTATTCGTATTGGGCAGATTTCAATGGGTGGGGGTTGACAACGGACCTAAGGTGGGTCTGATGAACTTCACCGCCTATAGCGAAAGATTCAAATCCAGCGCAGGTATCACCCTCTTTCACGACCACCTAGGTATCGGACACAGCACCACCAACGTGCAAGCTGTTTACTCCTATCACTTGGATATCACAGAGAAATATATCCTCTCACTGGGACTCTCCGGTGGTGTTAACTTCGGTTACTTCAATCCGCAAAACAACATCTTGCGCGACGAGACGGAATACTCCGACCCCGACACCTACGTACAAGAGAAGACCACTGAGGTGAAACCCGATCTGAACTTCGGTTTCGAGTTCACCTCCAAGCATTGGATGGTGGGTGCATCTTGCACACACTTGCTAAATGATAGTTCCACCACCTTCAAAGCAGGTCGTCACTTCTATGTATACGGACGTGGATTCATCCCTGTTTCTGAGCACTTCGACGTAGCTCCTGCCCTCGCCTTCATGCACAAAAAGAAGGTCAACGCATTGGAGGTCAACGCCATGGCATTCTACAACCGCTTTATCTGGGGCGGTGTCACTTGGAAGCCAGACTTGTCCAACCCAACGGAGATGTCGATGATGGCATTCACCTTGGGTATCGAATGGAACGAACTAATTCGTGTGGGTTACACCTACAACCTCAACTTAGGCAAATACAACAACTTGCCTTCCAACACACACGAGATACTGCTTTCGGTACAGTTCTAAAAGGATAGAAACCAATAATCGAGGGGGCATCAAGATTGAGTCTTGATGCCCCCTCGCTATAGATTATAGAGAAGTATCATTCTTCCTTATACGGATGCAACTTAGCATATTCGTAGTCTTCTTCGGTGATGACGTAACGGCATACATATACGTCAGGCGCTTTTTCCTCCTTTGTATAACATTGAGGACGATCTATCATGCAAAGATGTTCCAAATTAGGCTTGCACAAACAAGTTATTGTATCTTCAAACACAAGGAAAACACGTCCATACCAAAAGGGTTCAATTTCACCTGCGATACCATTAGTTTCCCCTATTCGGACAATACTATCCGATGGATAAAGCGTGAAAATTTCCATACTCGGATCATCTTCACCTTTCAAAATATGATGATACACAATGTCTACCTTCTTCGAAGTGCCATTTGTAATAACAAATGTGTAGTCTCCAACTGTCACCTTATCGACGTCTTCTTCTCCACAGGAAAATAGCAAGAGAGAGAAAAAACATGTAATAAAACAAAATTTTAATTTATCCATTTTTCTTTATATAATTTTAAAAATTTATTAATCTGATTAACTGTCACATTTTCAGGACGATTATTTTTCATAAAGGTTTCCACATCTACATAATTTTTCATTAAAACAAGTTTACCGTCTATCAATGGTAATGTATAACCAGATACCTCATCATCTGGAGTTCCGCTATTATACCTACTTTGATTATCATCATCTACCATATCGACAAACAGCGGAGAATAAATTAAAGATCTGTTAACTTCAGGCCATTTCTGCTCGGATTTTTTGTCATTCCAATAATCCATCAGATATGAGGACGCTCTTAATTTTCGATATTCATTTAATGACAAATACCATTCTACTGCAACCGCCCAACTATCTTTTATGAATGCGCTTGTATTATCGTAATCACTTTTACTCATACGACAAGCATGAGAGGCATGTGCCAATTCATGCAAAGTAGTAGAAAACACAAGACTTACAGGTGAAATTCTTTCTTTAATCACTCCGTTCTCTTTAATAAAGCTTTTCTCATAAATTTTAATCGCAGAGAATATCCAACTCCATGTGCGAACAATAGAAGGATCCGTGGAACCCAAAGAATATCCTTCTGGATCACGTCCTGTCTGATATGAAATCTTCAAACTTTTGCTTGGACGTACTAACCCGCAACAATCACCATAGTAATATTTATACAATGCACGATGGATGGCAGAATAATGCAAAGATTTCTGCGTACCCGTCCCAATATTCAAATTCCATCTGCCTTTCTGGTTCGGACCATGGTAATAGGCCTGTGTACCATCATCACGAATATCCCACATGTCACGCTCCCACTCTATACTGTATTCCACACTCGTCCGCTTGTCATCAAACGTGACGTTACCATTCACATCCGTGTAGTGGTATGCCTTCAAAAAGGAAAAGTAACGAATACGTACCTTCACTCCCTGAATAGGAATATATTTTTCCATAAGATCATCGTATGCCTTGATAGTAGCAGCTGGAGTCCACTTCGAGCGCAGAGTAGCCTTACCGATA
Organism: Paludibacteraceae bacterium; assembly: GCA_017430235.1. GTDB lineage: Bacteria > Bacteroidota > Bacteroidia > Bacteroidales > Paludibacteraceae > UBA1181. The sequence continues at coordinate 29,880 of JAFRNH010000002.1, forward strand.
CCCGTTTGAATCAATGCTTCCTGCACCAACATTTTCCAAGTAAATTTTGTAGAATTTGTCGACCTAAGCTGATTATCACTTACAGAGATATCCTCTCTATCAATGTTCTCATCTAGAATATATAGTTCTTCGAGTATCTCATACGTAATACCCAAATCCTTTAAATTATACTCCACTGGCACCACCGTATACTGCCATGTAATAGCCCCTTGGGGTAACGATGGATCATGATAAGAATCTCCCTCCGTCAGTTTCCGATCCAACGGATAAGGATCCAAATCCAACGTCTTATCAGCAACCAAACGCTCATATTCTGTTGTATCAAGTGGCAAGAAACGCACATATAGATGCGTCGGTTCTAAAATAATTTTACTTCTAAGTCCCGACCGTGTCGATAGCGAATCTATAGACCGCTGCATATTACGAAGCAAGAATGGACTCTCGACCTTTTCGCCAACAATGATTTCTCCATTACTAGTCTGTTGTTTTTGAACTGATTCACTCAACACCTCTGCTTTCTCACAAGAGGAAATAACAACAAGGAAGAAGATATCACATAAATAAAACAACTTCCACAAACATTTTTTTTTACCTTTAAGAAATAACATAATCTTTAATTTGGAATACACTCAGTTACCTTTTTATAAATAAATTGAACATCAAAACGTTTCATATATTATGTCACATCAAGAAAATCATTTAATTACCATTATAAGTAAAAAACGACAGACTTTGCTAAATTACAAATAAATTTTCAAAAGGCAACATCTTTCTGAGAAATTTCATTCAATTACAGAAAAAGGAACCCAAAACAAGTCCTACTAATTTGCCAATCGAACCACATCATTCTTCCTTATACGAATGCAACTTAGCATATTCGTAGTCTTCTTCGGTGATGACGTAACGAAATTCATAATGGCAGTTCGGATATTCTGAAATTACATTCAACTTGTAATTCCTATCAAGAGCTATCATCTCATGATTCCTGTTTAATACGCAATCATATTTAACTGAATCATCGAATATCAGATATACCACTTTATCATTATACAAATCATACATGGTTGAATAAGAACCTTCCCCATTCTTGTGGTAAATTACACTATCATATCACATAAACAAAACGCCAAGAAGAGCTGAACCGGCAATCAGCCACATTGGGTTGACTTTAAAGAAATGCAATGCCACAAAAGAGACAACAAAGATGATTACCGACAAATTATGTTCTCCCCATCCAAAATCAGAGAAGTTCTCTTTATTCATCAACATCAAGGCTGCCGCCAAAATCAAGCCACCCAAAACGGGACGCAAGCCTGACATGATGTACTGCACATAACGGTTATCCTTATTTTTAAATAAAAATCGAATCACTAGATACATCAAAAAAACGGATGGCAAACAGAGCGACACGGTTGCCACAATAGCACCAGGAACACCTGCTACGGAGTAACCCACATAGGTAGCAGTATTGATGGAGACGGGTCCGGGAGTCATCTGCGAGATAGCCAGCATATCGGAAAACTCCGTGATGGTCATCCAATTAAAATGGTCCACCACCTCAAACTGAATCAGTGAAAGCATGGCATATCCACCACCGAACCCCAAGAGTCCGATTTTAAAGAAGACATATAACAACTGAAGGAAAACCATACGTTACACTTTATTCATTTTACGATACATATAGATACCATACAACACGGCACCCACACAGACCACCAATATCACCAGAATCGGAGAAACCTTAAACCGCCAAATCAGGATGGCAGAAACCAACGGAATCCATATCTTCTTCCACCCCATGCTGTTCTGCTTGATCAGGCGAACAGCCGGAGCCAATATCAACGCCACCACACAAGGACGGATGCCCTTGAAGATACGTTCAACCACCTCATTATCCTTTATCTCCGTAAAAAACATGGCAATCAACAAAATCGCAACAAACGATGGCAGTGCGGCACCCAACGCCGAAAAGATGGCTCCCTTTTTCCCCCGCAACTTATACCCCACATACAAAGCCGTATTGATGGCAAAGACGCCAGGCAAGGACTGTACCACAGCAATCAAATCCCAAAATTCCTCCTTCGACATATACTTACGCTTATCGACAATGGCTATCTCCACCATCGAAAGCATAGCATAGCCACCACCCAACGTGAAGGCTCCTATCTGAAAAAAAATTTTGAATAACTCGATTAAACGAACCATATCTGTAATTATCAATAATGCAAAGATAAAAAAAAATATAATTTTTAATCCGAAAAGTTTTGGTTATATCGAAATATTGCGTACCTTTGCAACGCTTTTGAGAAATAAAGCAACCAAGGGAGAGCTAGTAGCTCAGCAGGTAGAGCACATCCCTTTTAAGGATGGGGTCTTGGGTTCGAGCCCCAACTGGCTCACAGAAGCGACCAAGGAAACTTGGCCGCTTTTTTAGTTAATGCGAAGAGGATAAGACTGGCTCTATGCACCACCATTCGCAGCGGTGCAACTGTCACACCTTCATGCAGTAAAACTCATTTCAAAACTTTTACAGACATGACACTACTTATCATAGCGTTAATCGCCACATTAGGGATCTCCTTTCTATGTTCATTGCTGGAGGCGACCCTCTATTCGACGACAAGCTCCTATATTGAGTCATTGCCACAGGATCAAAAAGGTGTTGCAAATTTAAAAGATTTGAAAACCAACATTGAGAAAGCCATTGCCGCCATACTCTCCCTCAACACCATTGCCAACACAGCTGGAGCTGCCGCCGTTGGCGCACAAACCATGGAAGTATTCGGCAACGCCTATTTTGGTGTTTGTTCTGCTGTTCTGACCATCTTAGTTTTGATCTGTTCGGAAATCATCCCAAAGACCATTGGTTCCTCCTATTGGAGAGAACTTTGCATACCTGCAGGATTCATTATCCGAGGCATCTACTATCTATGCTACCCATTGGTGGTCATGTCACGTTTTCTCACACGCCTATTCACTCGCAAACAGACACAAACCGTCAGTCGTGAAGAGGTGGCAGCCCTCACCAACATAGGCGAGCGAGAGGGTGTCTTCAAAAAGAACGAAAGTATCATCATCAACAACCTCGTGAAGATGGAAAAGGTGAAGGTACACTCCATCATGACTCCCCGCACCGTTGTTTTGGCAGCACAAGAGGATATGACACTGGCAGAGTTCTTCCGCGACAAGAAATTCCTCACCTACTCCAGAATCCCCATCTACACAAATGATTTTGATGATATTACAGGTTTCGTGCTGAAAACAGACATTTTGTTTCACCTCGCCAACGGAGAGGATCAGATTAAGCTGAAAGAGATCAAAAGAGACATCATGGTGTGCTACGAAAACACCTCCATCACAAAATTTTACGATCTAATGGTGGCTAGAAAAGAGCAAATTGCCCTTGTCATCGACGAATATGGAGGAATGGACGGCATCATCACACTGGAAGATGTGATAGAAACAATCCTTGGGTTAGAAATAACAGACGAATTAGACAATCAAACAGATATGCAAGCCTTTGCCAAAGCCTTATGGCAGAAAAGAGCCGCACAATTAGACTATGCAGAGGTTGAAGAAGAAAAGGAGACTAATCCTTCTTGATCGAATCCTTATAATTTTTACCTCCAATAGAGACAGAAGATAGTGCGTCTTGAATCAGACACATAGCTTCTGCCAACTTCTCATCAGCCACAGTCAGACGATTTACTAAATCTTTTGTCGCCACAACAGCATTGGGAGTCTGACTATCCGAGATAGGCATGCTCTGCAACAACTCCACACATGGTTTGATGCGCTTTGCGTCAAACGACAAGCAATCATACGTAGACTGTACACTACGAATCAACATCTCAACGTTCTTAATAACAGAAGTATCGTTTTTTGTATTCTTCTCCATGTCTATTCCAATTAGTGCTAAATTTGTTGGTAAAAGTAAGACTATTTTTTATGAAAACAAAAGAAAAAATGAGGCTTATTTTCATACGTAATCATTAATTTTGCATGAAGAATTTAACTTGCAAAAGAAGTGGACACAACCATCATCATATTACTAATCCTTTTTTGCACCGGCGCCAGTTTCGTACAGCGCGTTTGTGGTTTCGGTTTCGGTATTTTCATCATGACCATGCTTCCCTATCTCATGCCATCCTATGGTGAGGCCACCACGCTCTCAGGCATGTTGTCTGCTGCACAATCAGTCTACATTTTATTCACACATTACAAGTATATAAACTGGAAGCGTCTCATTCCTATCACCATCACCTTTCTGATTGTCTCCTTCTTCGCGATTGGTTATGTGGCAAATGCATCGGAGTCGCATTTGAAACTACTATTGGGTATCATTCTTATTCTTATAGGGTTCTACTTCCTCTTTATCAACGGACACATACAGGTAAAACCCACTCTTCGCTTGCAAATCTCGATGGGTAGCATTAGTGGTGTCATGGGTGGATTATTTGGCATGCAAGGACCTCCTGCCGTACTCTACTTCTTAGCATCAGAAAAGGGAAAAGAGGAATATTTAGCTATGGCGCAGACCTATTTCCTAATTGGCAATGTTGCCATGACCCTCTTTCGTGCACACCATGGATTCCTGACACACTTTGTTTGCATCAGTTGGCTATATGCCCTTATTGGGGTCGTACTCGGAAGCATATTGGGCAAGATTATCTTCGACAAGATATCAGCCGAAACGCTTCGAGAAATCGTCTATGTCTACATGATTATCAGCGGAATCGTTGCCATTAGTTCCTAACGACTCATCACTGAGCACCCACTCCATCAGAGTGCCCGATGAATATCATTCAGGTTGGCATACAGTATCAAAGCGAACAAAAGGACCATTCCGATGATTTGTGCCTTCACCATCACATTCTGACTTGGCTTTTTCTTCGTGATCACCTCATAAGCCAAAAACATCACATGACCTCCATCCAACGCTGGAATAGGGAGAATATTCATAAAGGCTAAAATCAGCGATAAAAAGGCTGTGATTTCCCAAAATATACGAGCATTAAACGGATATGGGAACAAACTTCCAATAGTGACGAAACCTCCTATATTCTTTGCTCCGGCAGGAGTGAAGACATATTTCATATCGCCCACATAATTGAACAATCTACCAAATCCTTTTTCCACACCCACAGAAATAGATTCAAAAAATCCATAAGTTACTGTCTCATATTTGAAAAAAGAGCCAGGTCCCCTCATAGCCACACCAATCTTACCATCAGCATCCGGTGTAACAACGAGATGTCCCAGAGTATTTTTTCGCCTTACGGTAATAGAGATAGGAACATTCTTATTCTTATTGAACATGGCAATCAAACTAAAGACATCTGATTTTCTTACAGAATCTTGAAATGAGGTGTCGATATATGAGACTACACGGTCACCCTTCAACAAACCTGCTCTCATCGCGCGAGAATCAGGCATGACGCTATCCACTTCGAATGGATAATTAATTCCCAAAAACATTGAGTTTGACTCTATAATCTTCTCCGCAAAATCTTCCGGCATTTGAATCGCCGTTTCTACGCCATCACGCAACACCCATACTGTCTTGGCTTCCAACAAAGCATGCATCGACTCATCATCCAATCTAACCAGCTCCTTCGAATCCGTGCGTAAAAGGATATCTCCATTTCGGAAACCAATGCTCTGTGCATACTCATTAAACGCCATACCATCCGTCATGTTCTTAAACGGAATATAGGTTTCTCCATAGTGGAAGGCAATCATAAAATAGATAAACAGAGCCAAAATGAAGTTAAAAACAACACCCATAACCATGATCAACAGGCGTTGCCATGCTGGTTTCGTTCGAAACTCCCAAGGCTGTGGATCCCTCTTCATCTGTTCTTGGTCGAGCGACTCATCTATCATGCCCGCCAACTTCACATATCCACCCAAAGGCAGCCAGCCTATACCATATTCTGTATCACTCTTCTTCGATTTATGCTTAAACAGAGTAAATCCTGGATTAAAGAACAAATAAAATTTCTCAACTCTCACCTTGAATAGCTTAGCCATCAAGAAATGGCCAAATTCATGGAAAACTACCAGAATGGTCAGACTCAAGAGAAACTGAAGGATAACAACCAACGTTGACATATATAAAGATATTTATAATTTATAGTGGATAATACAACAAAATCCACACGTATACTATTTAAATGGTGAATTTATAAATCACTTATATTTTAATGACGTTTCAACAGCCTTACGACGGGCCAAATCATCTGTTTTGACATAATCTTCGTAAGTCGGTTTGGCGATGAAAGGAACCGAAGCCATCGTCTCCTCAATCACATCCGACATCTGCAAGAAACCTAACTCCTCATGCAAGAATTTTGCCACCGCCACCTCGTTGGCTGCATTCAAGATGCATGGCATATTACCTCCTTTATCCATTGCGGCATACGCAAAAGCCAGGTTACGGAAAACCTCCAAATCAGGTTTCTCGAAAGTCATCGTCTGATGGGTAAAGAAATCGAGACGTGGATAGTTATTCTGTAATCTCTGCGGGTAGCCAAACGCATATTGGATAGGCAACTTCATATCTGGCAATCCCAACTGAGCTTTGATGGAGCCATCCTGAAACTGAACCATGGAGTGGATCAGTGACTGAGGATGAACCACCGCTTCAATCTGTGATGCCTTTACATTAAACAACCACTTTGCCTCTATCACCTCGAAGCCCTTGTTCATCATTGAAGCTGAATCGATGGTAATCTTGGCACCCATCGACCAGTTCGGATGCTTCAAGGCATCTGCTGGCGTAACATGTTCCAAAAAGGCACGGTCTTTGCCTCGGAAAGGTCCACCTGAAGCAGTTAACAATATCTTCTCAATAGGCGACAACTCGCCTGCCAAGCACTGGAACACAGCAGAGTGTTCCGAATCGACAGGAAGAATAGCCACTTTATTTTCAGTAGCCAAGCGACAGATTAAATCACCTGCCACCACCAATGTTTCCTTATTAGCCAACGCAATGGTCTTGTGCGCTTTTATCGCTTTTATGGTAGGATATAATCCTGCATAACCAACCATTGCCGTCAAGACGATGTCAATGGGTTCCGACTCCACAACATCAGCTATCGACTGAGACCCAGCGAAGACCTTGATAGGCAGGTCAGCCAATGCCTCTTTCACCTCCTGATACTTGGTTTCATTTGCCACCACCACCATCTCAGGTTGGAACTTGCGAGCTTGTTCAATCAACAAAGCTGCGTTATTATTGGCAGTAAGGGCATAGACCTCGAACAAGGAAGGATTTTCCTCTATCACTTCAAGAGCTTGAGTTCCAATAGAACCTGTGGAACCTAATATAGCAATTTGTTTTTTCTTCATATTCTTCAACAACAAAGAACCCAATTATACCAAAGTTCGGACAAAGCGACTAAAACATGATGAACACTTGCGGATCCATCGACATACCATCCTTCCACAACTGGAATTCAAAATAGCAATCATCGTTAGAACGGAACGTGGTAAGAGCTTGTCCAGCATGTACCTTTTCCCCGACAGTCTGCATATATGGCTGACGAGTTTTATAGACTGATATGATATTATCCGAATGTTGGATGGTCATAATGTAAATATTGTTCAGCGAATATTCGCAAGAGATGACAACGCCATCCAAAATAGAGACCACATTTGAGTTGTGTTCCGCCATCATCGTGACACCATATATCTTCAGATGCGGGTTATAAGATTCCAAAACGCGTCCTTTAGCAGGTTGTTGCATCAAGTGATTGATCGACTCCTGCTGCGTGTGCATACCGATAGCAGTGGATACAATCTCCTCCGCCTCAAACGAGTCGCGGAAAGCCAGTTCACGTTCTGACGGACCTGAAAGTTGACTCTTTGCCACAATGCGCAATGAGTCAGCACTCACAACAGAATCCACAGGGATCTCGCCTGCCACGATAGAACGCAAAGCAGCTACGTACTTCGTCTGCAAGCTTACTTGTTCAGATATGGAATCCACCACTAAAGAATTAAGCGTCAGTTGTTTTCTCAGATTAACATTTTCAGTATACCCTGGCAAGAAACCTCTCATTGGTGTATTGATAATCAAGAAAGCAATCAAGAAGAAATAGAGGACCGCCACCATAAATCCGACGGCGATGACAGACAATTTGGAAAGTCTGATTCTCCAAATCTCCTCCAGCGTATTTTCATTTAGAATTGCCAGCTTATACTTAAACCGCAACCTTTGTATAAAGGACTTCAAATTCGACAAATTTCCCATGCTTATCTATTTATTCTACGTCTAAACTCAGAGCAAACGATAGCCGTTGCCACAGCAACATTCAACGATTCCGATGTGTCTCTACTCTGAGGGAAATTAGGTATGTATAATTTCCTATCGACATATTTTTTTACAACCGAAGAGATGCCATTTCCCTCATTCCCCATCACAATAATGCCGGAAGAAGTCAGGGTCTCTTCATATATATTATCACCTTCTAAGAAAGTTCCATAAACAGGAACTCCCTTCAAACTCATCAACAGTTTCTCCAAATCAAGATAATGGACACGCACACGAGCCAAAGCTCCCATGGTTGCTTGAACCACCTTAGGATTAAAGACATCCACCGTCTCTTTTGAACAAATAACATTTTCTATGCCAAACCAATCGGCTATACGGATAATCGTACCCAGATTTCCAGGATCCTGAACGGTATCCAACATCAGAGACAACTGACTACCCAAAGTCTTATAGTCCAAATGATAGGTAGGCTTTTTAAAAAGAGCCACTACCGATTGTGGAGCACACAAAGCGGAGACTTTCTTCAGTCCCTCTTTCGTAACCTCCTGAACAGCATCTGCTTTGATGCTTTTATGTGCAGACAAATAATCTGACGTGGCAATCAATAGTGTACAATGAAATGTGTTGAGTAGATCATCCACTAATTTAGGACCCTCTGCAAAGAACAAACCAGACTCATCTCTCTCCTTCTTCCTGTTCAGAGAGGTAATCAGTTTTATTGTGTTCTTACTCAACGCTTCCATCATCTACTCCAATCCTACCAACCAAATATCATAATACATCGGTCTGTGCTCTTCCGCATCCGAGCGTTTTCCGCCCTTAACCGTTGTCAACGAACCGTTAGCAAGACCGAATGGGATGATTATCTGACAATGTCCGCCTACCCGAAGGTTGCGCACCGCATTTTGAAATGCCATTCCATAGCTATATCCAGTGGATGGCTTTTGAACCAAAGTGAATGAAAGAGGATCTGGCGACACAGCTGATGTGCAATCATAAATCAAGGTTCCATCCAATGTATAGCCCTTATACCTCACATAAGCTCTCCAATTGGTTTCAGGTTCTCTACCCGTTCCCAACTCCACTTGGTGATAGTACAAGCCAGACAAATCTCCTGTCTCGTATTTATAAAACAATCTTTTCTGACCATCCATCCACTCCGACGTACCCGTAGGCAGAGAGGTGGTAACTGATATATTCTTTCCTTTGATAAAAGACTCTATGGCATCTTCCTCTTCTTCCAACCAATCGGAATATGTCTTCCCTGAGTCTTTACAAGAAAAGAGTGATAGCACACATGCAAGGATTAACAATCCTCTTTTTACTTCTTTAAAACGATTCATTTTGTTTATCATATTCATCTATCTCTTTTTACTTCTATAACGGTGATTGTACACTCAATCGGTGTCCACGAAGGAATACATTTAGGTACGCCAATCACACCATAAGCAAGGAAGGAGGGCATCACAAAAACACCGCTTCCTGATTGCTTCAACAGCGACAAAGCCTCTCGATAACCACGCTCTATTTCACAATGCTCCAAGTTTTCCGTTTTAACCACATCCGTCAGTTTATCACACGTACTTCCATCCAATAGTTTCACCGAATAACGGTAGGTCACCTGATCTGTCATAGAGATGGAATCTCCTTCTCCTTGATTGGTAATATAATAACGCAATCCACTCTTCGTTGTTGTGAATGGGATGGACAAAGAATCTATATAAGCACGAATCAAACTGTCTTCGATGGCGGCAAACTCCTTATTCATTTCAATCAGACTCTCCGTAGGATCATCTTTGGGCAACTTGTTGTAAGGAATCTGCGGAGCGGGATCTTGACAAGAGGCCAACAAGCCTAGACACACACTCAATATATAACACAACTTTTTTATCATATACTCAACTGACGATCTCTTTCTGCAATCATACACTCAGCCAATGTGGGCAACTTCTCTTCAAAAATACGAACGGCCTCGTCCATTGAGACATACAACTGACCACCCGCCGCATTCTTATGTCCACCGCCCGTAAAATATTCAGCGGCAAACTCATTTACTGGCACGTCACCCTGCGAACGGAAAGACATGCGGATCTTCTCCTCATCCTCCTTAAACAATGCAGTGAAGATAATACCCTTGATAGACAATGGCATATTAACAAATCCCTCTGCATCACCTGGTTTATAGTTGTATCGATCCAACTCCTCCTTGGTCAGACACATCAGAGCTGCACCATACTCAGGATAGATCTTCATCTTATTGGTGAGCATATAACCCATCAAACGGAATCTACTCTCCGAATAGTTGTCGTATACACGACGGTGTATCTCATCCTTATCCACACCCTTCTTGATTAACTCAGATACAATGGAATAGATCTCCGATTGATTTGAATTAAAGGAGAAAGAGCCCGTATCGGTCATTAATCCTACGAATATACACTCGGCACACTCCTTCGTCATATCCGTAAAATAACCCATTCGGCAAATTAAACGGAAAACCATCTCAGCCGTCGATGTCATCTCCGGATAAGAAATCACAATGTCAGCGAAACTACCGGGATCTATGTGATGGTCCACCAACACTTTACGAGCAGGGGCATCTGCCACACAAAAAGCCATATCCCCTATTCTCTTCAACACATTAAAGTCCAATGCAATGATTAATTCGGTTTTCTTAATAATTTCATCCGCTTTTTCTTTCTCTTCAGCGTAAACAAGGATGTCCTTAGCTCCCGGCATCCATCCGAAATAATCAGGATATGCCGTAGGGACAATGACCTTCACCCTTTTGTCTAATGTTCCTAGAAAATTGGCAAATGCCAATGATGAACCAATAGCGTCACCATCAGGAGAGATGTGAGAAACGATTACGATGTCATTCGCAGAATCTATCTCTTCTTTCGCTGCTTGGATCAATTCTTCTTTGATAATCTTTGATATCATACTCTTCTTCTATATTTAGGCCGTAAAGTTACAAAAAAAATTTGTATATCGACTGATATACGGAGTAAACAAACACAACAATCAAGAATGAAAATATGCGCAAAAATGTTTTCTTCTGAACATACATTGCTAACAGACTTAATAACATGCCAACAAGCACTAAATCAAGTATTTCGAATCTTACATTGGAACAAACGATTCC
>JAFRNH010000063.1 GCA_017430235.1 Paludibacteraceae bacterium
AATTCGGGTACCAACGTCTATTTTCATTCTGGCGAGTTGTTGGAGAAGCTGATAGCCTCTGCCTCTGTCCCACTCTTTTTCAAACCAACTATAATTGATGGTAAAATGTTTGTGGATGGTGGTTTTTTCTGTAATATGCCTGCTTCTATCTTACGTTATAATGGTTGTGATCTGGTGATTGGTGTCCATGTGAATCCAATTAATCAACAAGATGATATTGATGGTTTCTGGAGTGTGGCAGAGCGTGTCTTCCATTTGGCAATCAATGGCAACACCATCGAACAAAAGAAGTATTGTGATATTGTGATAGAGACTGAAGAGGCCCAAAAATATGGTATGTTTGAGGCGGAAAAAGCCGACGAGCTCTTCACTATCGGTTATGAGGCCGCTATTGCTGCTTTGGATCAATTTGATTGGGATGTCTATATGACTCAGCGGAAGATTTCTACGCCTTATATATAAGGGGCGAATGCTATTCGCCCTTACTTGGATGGATGGCATTTTGAATGAAAGAGGGTGAATGCTATTCGCCCTTACTTGGAGGGATGGTAGTTTGAAAGAGAGGGCGAATGCTATTCGCCCTTACATTTTAAAAAGCATTTTTTAACTCTGTATAGAGACGTTGAATGGGCAATCCCATGATATTATAGAAACTACCGTCGATATGTTCGACTGCAATGTATCCAATCCATTCTTGCACGCCGTATGAGCCTGCCTTGTCGAATGGTTGGTAATGATCTACGTAAAAGGTGATCTCTTCTTCTGTCAGTGGTGCGAATTTCACATCTGAACGGGATACAAATGCGATTTCTTTTTCCTTGGTGCGGACACACACACCTGTGTATACCTGGTGGGTATCGCCCGACAATGCCTGCAACATGTGAATGGCGTCTGTCCTACCCTTTGGCTTGCCTAACACCTCCCCGTTGTGCCATACAATCGTGTCGGCTGTGATGACCATAGTCTTCTCCTCCATCAACGAATCATAGGCATGTGCTTTCTGCTTTGCTAAAAATAATGGTATATCCCCCTCTTTTAAATCGGATGGATAGGATTCTTCTAATCCGGGAATCGTCTTCACCTGAAACGGAAGTGCTAATCCTGCTAAAAGTTCTCGACGACGTGGGGAATTGGAAGCTAATATAATGTTGTAATTTTCTAACATAACTGAAATTTTTTGCAAAGTTATGAAAACAGAATGGTATGTCGTCTCTTCTCTATGAAAATTATGCATATTTAATAGGCGATAAATAGTGTTCTTTTTCCAATATTTCATTAATTTTGCAAAGATAGATGATGGGTGATTCGCAATCACCGTATCGTAATTTTAACTATTATTTTATAGACAAATGAACAAAGATAATTCTGCATCGGAAGTACAAGAAAAAAAAGAGAATCCTATTCTTAGTATCATTTTCAACATCGTTATACCTGTTTTGATACTGAATAAATTATCTAAGATTGTTGCCAATCATTTTCCTGATGTGAATCTCTCCCCTGTCTCTATTTTGTTGATAGCACTTGCATTTCCGACCATCTATTTTATTTATGATTATATCACTCGTCATAAAGCGAACTTTATCTCCATCATTGGTTTTGTCAGTATCTTATTGACGGGTGTGATCGGTGTATTTGAATTTCCAAGTGAATGGATTGCTTATAAGGAGGCTTCCGTTCCATTCATTATCGGATTGGCTATTCTTATTTCTCTCAAAACACCTTATCCATTGGTTCGTAAATTGCTCTATAACAAAGAGCTTATCGATGTTGATAAGGTAGATGCCATCTTGGAGGAGAAAAATAGCAAGGTGCAGTTTGACAAGATCTTGGTCAACTCCACCTATATGTTAGCGGGTTCGTTTTTGGTTTCAACCATATTGAATTTCACATTGGCTAAACTATTGATTCATAGTCCTTCTGGTACAGAGGCTTTCAATCAAGAATTGGCTAAAATGACAGCGCTGAGCTACCCTGTCATTGCTCTGCCTTCTACGTTGGTGATGGCATTGGCTTTGTGGTATCTGATTCATCAGGCAAAGAAGATTACCGGACTGTCAATGGAAGAGATGCTGGCTCCTCAGTTGCGTGAAAAGATGGAAGAAAAAGGTGCGCTGGATGCCACAAAAGAACCAGAAGTAAAAGAAAATAATCAAGATACAAAGGTTGACTCGAATGAAGGGTCCACCAAAGAATAAAAGAAAAGGATATGCTATATTCAAGTTCAGACATTGCCCAGATTGTTGGAGGACAATTATCAGGTTGTAAAGATTTAAAAATCAGCCATGTACTGACTGATAGCCGACTCATCTCATTTCCAGAAGAGTCTTTGTTCATAGCCTTGGTGACAGAGAAGAATGATGGTCATCGATATATTGAGGATCTATATAAAAACAATGTAAAGTGTTTTTTGGTTAGTCGTCCATTGGAAGAGTTTAAACATCTGAAGGATGCCACTTTCATTGTGGTGGAAAACACCTTGTCTGCCTTGCAGAAGTGGGCGAAACATCATCGGGAGAGTTTCCATATACCTATCATTGGTATTACGGGAAGTAATGGTAAGACCATTGTTAAGGAGTGGTTGTATCAATTATTAAATGAAGATTACAAGATTACACGTTCTCCGAGAAGTTACAATTCGCAGATTGGTGTCCCTTTGTCCGTGCTTCAATTGGATAAGACCAGTACCTTGGGCATCTTTGAAGCAGGTATTTCGAAGGTGAACGAGATGGATCATTTGCATGACATCATACAGCCAACCATCGGTATATTCACCAACTTGGGTGAAGCTCATCAAGAAAACTTCTCTTCTGCAAAGGTGAAAGGTACGGAGAAGGCTAAGTTGTTTCAGAATACAGATTTAATTATCTACAATAAAGACCATAAGTTGTTGGACATTTGTGTTCAACAGACATGCAAACAATCCAAATTTCTCTCTTTTGGCGAGACGCAAGATGCTGATATTCATATCATAGAAGAGAAGTGTGAAGGCTTCAAAACCACTATCACATACGAATATGCTTCGAAGAAGTCCAGCTTCTCCATCCCATTTGTCGATACAGCATCGATAGAAAATGCGCTTCATTGCTTAGCTGTGTTGCTCTATTTGAAAGTCTCTCGTGAAACCATTGCGGAGCGTATGATGAAGCTGGAGTCGGTAGCAATGCGTCTGGAGGTGAAGGATGGTGAGAATGATTGTTTGGTGGTCAATGATAGTTATAATTCCGATTACAATTCCTTATCTATCGCTTTAGATTTCTTATCACAACAAGCTTCAAATAAGCAGATTAAGAAGACATTGTTTTTGTCTGATATCTTGCAAACGGGTATGGAGTCACGTGCCCTTTATGAGATGGTGGCAAAGTTAGTGAAAGAGAAAGGTGTGGATCGATTTATTGGTATTGGAACAGAGATTTCGGAGTATGCCGACCTGTTTCAAGTGCCCGAGAAACATTTCTTCTTATCGACAGAGCTCT
>JAFRNH010000064.1 GCA_017430235.1 Paludibacteraceae bacterium
ACGAGGGAATCGGGTATGCTTTTTATGTTTTGGCGAATAACTAAGAAACAAGAGTAATAATTTCATAAAGTCGACCAACAATATGAGGAATAATATTAGAAATGTAATATAGGCTTTCGAGTCTTGAACATCCTTGATTAGGCTGAAGAAGTAGAACTACCACCTCCGCATTAGCATCAGTCAGACAAGGCAATGGATGTTCGCGCTCTCAAATAGGGCGTGGACTGAATGGTTGTTGTCTGATGCGGCTGTGGTAGGCCCTACTTCTCACCAATCTATCTTTTCACGCCCTTCTCTTCCAAGCGAAGAGGAGGGCATTTTTGTTTCTCATAGGTCATAAACAAAAGATGTCACAGAAAAAATATACATTTATTGATTTGTTCGCAGGATGCGGAGGTCTGTCTGAGGGATTTCTTCAGACTGGAAAATTCGAAGGACTTGCCCATGTTGAGTGGGAGAGTCCTATGATAAATACTCTTCGTCAACGTCTGGTTGACAAATGGAATCATAGTGAAGAGGATGCGAAAAAAAGGGTAATAAAGTTTGATGTCCAAAAGACGGATGAACTTATATATGGTGATTGGTCTGAGGATACAAAGGCGGTTTATGAGAAAGAAAACCACCCTGATATTGTTGCAAAAGGACTGAAAGGTCTAGTAGGGGAAACTGTAGATATGATTATTGGAGGACCTCCATGCCAAGCATACTCAATTGCAGGTCGTGCTCAATCACCTACGGGAATGAAGTTTGATTATAGAAACTATCTGTTTGAGAGCTTCGTGAAAATCGTAGATGCCTTCAAACCTAAGGCTTTTGTGTTTGAAAATGTACCTGGTTTGCTTAGTGCATGTCCCGGTGATATTCCTGTACGTAATCGCATTTTCGATGCTTTCAAGGCTATTGGTTATGATATTCGTACTCCTGATAGATTGAAAGAATCTGTTTATTGCGCAGAGGATTTTGATGTTCCACAGAAACGTAATCGTGTCATTATTATTGGGACTAAACATGACTCAGGATTTGATGTAGAAGAATTTTATGAAAGCTTAACAGCTCATAAGAGTAAATCTCCACACAAAACAGTAAAAGATGCAATTGGTAATATGCCAAAATTGTATCCGAAGGATAAGGTGATTCGTGTAGGTAGGTGTAATGTGTCACATGAACAGCGAGAAGGGAAGGTTGTTGACCTTCATATTCCACGCTATCATGGTGAGCGTGACCAAAGGTTGTTTACAGAGTGGTTGTCTAATAACATGAACAAGTTCTCTCAGCAAGAGAAAATGGAATTCTATACAAAGATTACGGGACATACATCAAATCACATTAAGTATCGTAATCTTGAATGGGATAAACCATCTCCAACAATTGTTGCTCATCTTCACAAGGATGGTTATATGTTTATACATCCTGATATTGAGCAATTGAGAACTCTCACAATACGTGAGGCCGCATTATTGCAGTCATTCCCTATAGATTACAGATTTATAGCTTCTAACGCTTATTGTTATAAAATGATAGGCAATGCCGTTCCTGTTCTTTTTGCAAAAGGGATTGCAGAAGCAATGTATGATGTTTTAAAAACAAAGAAATGAAACGTAAACTAAATATACTTATAGCGTGTGAGGAAAGTCAGGCCTGTTGCCGTGCATTCCGCAAATTAGGTCACAATGCATACAGCTGTGACTTGTTTAAGTGTAGTGGTACTATTTTTGGAACAGAAGATACGGATCCTCATCCTGAATGGCATTTTGATCATGATGTTACCACAGTCTTAAATAAAACAGACTTAACTCTTCAAGACGGCAGTCAAGCCGTTATTGATGGTGATTGGGATATTATGATAGGACATCCACCTTGCACATATTTGGCTGTGAGCGGTGCACAATGGTATTATCATCCCGAAGATAAAGATAAACCATTTAGTGAAAGACGTCCACATCCGCGTTACCCGACAAGAGCACAGGATAGAGAAGATGGTGCAAACTTCTTCTTGTTCCTTGCTAGTGCTAATGTTAAGCGTATCGCGATAGAAAATCCTGTTGGTATAATGAGTACTAGATGGAGAAAACCTGATCAGGCTGTACAACCATTTATGTTTGGAGACCCATATTCAAAGAATACATGCTTATGGATTAAAAATCTTAGACCTCTTCATCCATCAAAAGAAACTGATGATAAGGGAGAAAGAATTTATTTTGGAAGTGGTAAGTCACAGCCAAAATGGTACTCTGATGGTTTTACTAAAACAAAGACTCCTGAGGAGCGTCAGAAATGGCGTAGTAAGACTTTTCCTGGAGTTGCTCGTGCTATCGCAGAGCAGTGGACTATTCAAATAGCTGCAGAAGAAAATCTTCTTGATGAAAAAGAGTGGGAGATATTGGGCTGTGACTATTTGAATCTTCTTGATAAAATGACTGGTGGTATTCGTTACACTAATGCAACTGTTGACAAAGAACTGGAAAAGAAAAAATATCCCGTTCATTTTAAGCAAGATCTACTTGATGAGATTGAAAAACGTGAGCAAGCACTAATTGATTTTCG
>JAFRNH010000065.1 GCA_017430235.1 Paludibacteraceae bacterium
ATATACTTTTTGGTTGTCGCTACCTTTGAAGTAGTGATTCCAAAGTGCATCAAGTTTTCCTTGAATCTCCTCATCAGTTTTTCCAAGATATTTTTTGAATGGAGAAGGGTAAACACCAGTGTAGTATGCACCAGATTTTTGTGAACCATCGTTATCGCATGAAGGACCGAAGTAAGCACCGTTTTCATCGAAGAACGTAGAAGCACTGGTGGTTGTAGTTCCAGTACCAGGGTCAGTACCAGGATCTGTACCAGGATCTGTGCTTGATGAGCTACCAGCAGGTAAAATGTCTACATAATCGACGTTGCAATATGTAGTTCCATACTTGATCTTCAATGTATGTTCACCAGCGGTTAGTTGAACCTTTTCTTTTTTGGTTAATTTATAGGTCTTCCAATCGTTGCCACCATTTCCATCTGCTTTCAAAGTACATGCTTTTTTACCATCTATTTCGATGATGATTTCTATATCGTTAATACCATTAGAAGTGTAAGCTGAGATATCGTATGAAGCAGTTGAGTCTACTTTTATTGTGTATTTCAACCATTCGTCAGTTGTAGTGTGACCAATTGCATAGCCTGTACCACCTTCTTCGATATCTACACCATCTTTACGATATTTGCCACCTTCATTTTCATCATCAGTATCATAATAACCGAATCCGTTACCTCCCTTATCGTAGTTCTCTGCCTCGATTCTACCAGGGATAGCGATTACGCCTTTGTATGGTTCCTCTGTCTCTGTTGGCTCTGGCTCAGGAAGTTCTCCACCGCAGATGGATCCTGCACCCTTGCAACCATTCCAGCACATAGAAGCGTATGAGTATTCGATGGAACCTTGTCCACCACCTGACTCACATAAGAATTTACAGTCATAGACACCACCTAATGTAACACCCTTTTGCTCCCATGCTTTGAAGTGCTCGGTAACATTGATGGTTCCACAGTTTGTATAAGAAGAACGAACTGCAAAGATTTGTGTGAATGTCTGAGTACCATCAATAGAAGGTGCATTCACTCTCGTACCAACTTTCAATGTGTATGTAACACCATCCACAGTGTAGGTTCCTTTGTCGCTTGCACCATAGAAGTTTCCGCCACCTCCGAAGGAGTCGTCTACAATATAATACTCGGTCAACGGATTCTTAGTCCAACCATAGATACCGATGTAAGAATAGTTGGATCCTCCACCGTTCTTCGTGTATTTGTAACCAGCGATGATTGGGTCAAGTGCAGCATGTTTCTTTGATGCACTTCCATCATAGTAACCTACACGAGCAAGGAAGTCACCGGAGTTGTTCCAGTTTGCCTTGAATGCACATTCAGCTTCGCCACCGAATGCAGTCATGTAACCTGGGTTTCCTTCGTCACTCCAGATTTCAAGGTGATAACCATTACCAACATCTTGAAGTCCCTGACCAGATACTTGCTTTCCACCAGAGAACTTATTGTTCTGAGAACATGGATCTACAGGATCCTTTGTAGTCGTACTAGCGTTAGTATTTGTATTGGTGTTAGTGTTAGTATTGGTATTTGTATTAGTGTTAGTATTAGTGTTAGTATTAGTGTTAGTATTGGTATTTGTGTTTGTATTGGTGCTAGAAGAGCTGTTTCCATCGCTGGAATCATTGTTGATCTCCATTTTTGCGTATTTGAAATCTACGTAACCAGAACCACCACCTGCTTCAGCCAATATTTGACATTCCATCAATCCACCAAGGTTCAAACCTAATTTCTTCCATTGTCTGAAGTGCTCGGAAACGTGGATAGTACCACATTGACGACGAGATTGACGGATACTGAAGATTTGAGTAAAGGTTGAGTTACCCCATTTAGACTCACCGGTACGAGTACCTGTCCAAACAGCATATTCCTCACCATCTACTTTAATGGTACCTTTTTTAGAACCAATGTAGCTACCACCTGGTGTTCCACGATCGTGCAACCAGTCATCTACGATGTAATACTCGATTTGTGGATTATCCATCCAACCGTAGATTCCTACGTAAGAATATGATCCACCATCGTTACCAGACTTAGTGAATTGGTATTCAACCACCAAGTTACCACCAAGATTGTCAACTGATGGCTTGTTGCTCCATGATTTACCTACACGTCCTAGATAATCACCTGCATTATTCCATTCAGCTTTAAAAGCAGCCTCTTGGTTGTAAAGAGTGATTGAACCAGAACCACCTCCGTTACGCCACAACTCGTAGCTATAACCAGATTGTGTATTTCCAATTTTTTGGCTTCCTCCACCGAAATCGATTTTCTGCCCTCCGCTAACGTTAGGCGTAACCGAACATGGATCAGCTGCAAAACTGGAAACTCCTGACATGAACAAAAGTCCTGTCATCAATGCTGCAGCATAATGCTTTAGCACCAAAAGTTTTTTTGCGTTCATCTGTGTTAGATTTAATGATTGTTTTATAAAATGTAATAAATTGTTTCGAAATCCGAAAGGCGCAAGTCGTTTCTTGACATTGTCAAAAGACGACAATACATAGGTAAGTGAAAAGTCAAGTCGTTTCATAATAATAATGGTTTTAATTCATGTAATAATGTATCAAATTTGTTTTTTTTCGCTCAGTGAAAGTAACATCTCATTATCCAAAAGGTTCAGCAGACAAAATCATCAAATTGGATAAACAACATTTCATTCATACATCTCAACGCTACAAAAATAGGTTGGAATATGGTTATCGACTATGAAAAATTTGGCAAATAAGGAGAAAATTTTGTCAAAATAGAAAAACAAAAACAGGCGATTTGTTATGTTAATGCTTAGAAAATGAGATGTTTATGTTGCAATTTCAGGTTTTTTTTCATTGTCATATAGAAGACAACGCAAAGAAAATGAAGTGCCAAATTTTTGGCACCCACTTTATACTTTTTTCTACTTTATAATTATGCTATTTCTTAGTGTATATCCGTTTACTGTCATAACATAGTGATAAATTCCACTAGGTAAAGAGCCCACGTTTAATGTTGCTGTATGGGTACCTTCGGATTTTTGCCCGTTAACAATGTCCATTAGCTTTACACCTAGGGTATTATAGAGAGAAAGAATGACATAACCTTCGTTTTCTAAACTGTAGGTGATGCTTGTTTCTCCGTCGGTGACTGGGTTTGGTACGTTTTGTGATAACGTATATGCATTAATATTAGCGCTTTTATCGATGATTTTGCTTGTTCCATTGTCATTGTTTGTGATTTTGTGACCAGACCATGCTTTTATCCAATGACTTTGGTCTGTTTCGATAATAGAGCTCTTAATATTGGTCTCTTGGGAACTATCACCGTACAGGAACTTCCTAATGAAGTCCAGCTCGGCCCTGTTTTGGTCCACACTGATTTCTGCACATTGCATATTATTATTGTCGATAACATAACCAAAGCGGTCTTCAATGTCCATGGCTTTCCATACTTCTTCAGCACCCTTCATTCCGGTGTAGCATGCTTGGGCGCCTGCTGGGTCAAAGCTAGAATTGAAGAGCCCAAGGAATGCACGAGGTGCGATCATGGCAATAAGCTCATGGTAATCATAGGGGATTTTGTCGGTTTGTCCTTTGAAGGCTTTTTCGAAACTCTTTAAATACCAATCGTTTCCTTCTCTGAAAGTATAATCCTCATCATACGCGTATTCTTCTGTTGCTCTCCACGAATTGAGGGATCCGTCACCTGATTCTTGTGTGATGGTCAGAGCGATACGTTCGTCGAATGCACCTGCATAGAGTGCAATCTTGCCTGAGCATGAGCGTCCTGTCACTGCTATGCGCTGAATGTCAATGTTAAGTTTGTCTTTTAGTAGATATAAGCCATCGATCAGACGACTGACACCCCATGACCATGCGCAAAAACCTGTTTTTGTGTCGAATGTGCCAGGGTAAAGTTGGTAGAATGGATCATTTTCGCTTCTTCCTCCATCTGTGTTGTAGCCTGTGATTTGTTTGTGTGAGAATGGCACTACGAGACATCTACTAAAGACAGAAGAGGAAAGTTCTTCTGCGTTTTCATCTATGCAGATAACTACAGGATAAGAGCCTGTAGTGGAAGGAATGTACAATTTACTTGTCAATGTCAGACTGTTTTGCCCATTGAAGACTTTCACAGTCAGGGTTCCGTCAGTATAATCGGCTTCCAACTTGTCGAATGCAGGTTTTTCTCCAATTTCCCAGTACTCGATTTCTCTTTTGATTTCGTTGCGTCGGCAAGCCCAATCGCTGAAATCAGTCACTAATCCAGAGCCGTCTGCCCACTCAAATGGATTGGGCAGAGAGGTGCAAGACTTCAGGTTGTTTATGTCTAATGTCGCTGGGTCTGCACAATCATTCCCTGTGTTTTCTTGGTTGTAGGAGAGAGGATATTCTCCAGTTGACTCAATAAGGCTAGCCGTAGAATTGTTTTCTGTGAGGTGTCCGGGGTGACCATCCCAAGACATTGTGGCAAAGGTAAATTCGATAGAACCTTTCCCTCCGCCTGTTTCACAAAGGATTTTGCAATCGTATATGTTCCCTAGTCTGATGCCTAGCTCTTCCCAAATTTTAAAGTGCTCGCTCACAGAAACGTGTCCGCATGTACGGAATTCACTTCTTACAGCGAAGATTTGAGTGAAACTTTTTTGACCTTCGATGCAAGGTTGATTAAACCTGTTCCCTTTGTACAAAGTGTATGTAGCACCATCTAAGGAGTAGGAACCTAGCTCGGTTGTTTCGTAATACATACCCTCACCGTTAGGCGTGAAAGAGTCTTCCACGATATAATATTCCACCAAAGGATTTTTGGTCCAACCATAAACTCCTATGTACGAATAGCTGTCGCCTGCATTACCACTCTTTATATGATTGAATTCAGCGGCGATATTGCCAAGTTTTGTGTAACTTTTAGTTGCGTCTAAGTCAAAATAGCCAACGCGAGCAAGGAAATCACCTGAGTCGTCCCATTCAGCCTTGAATGCGCAATCAGCATTCCCCCCAAAAACAGTCATAGAACCAGCTGATTCAGCTTCTTGTTGCCAAAATTCGTAATTATACCCATTTGAGATATCAGCAATCACGCTTGATGTGACGATTTTACCACCTTCATATTTTGTGTTATAGGTACAAGGGTCAGCTTTTGCACTAAATAGGATAGATGCAGAGAAGGAAGAAAGCAATACTACACATAACCTTAGGTTATTGTACAAGAATGACATAGGAATTGTTTTCATCGTATTATAATTATATAGTGTAATAATATCTATAGCAACGTAATTTATACCTAGTACTGAATATAAATAGTGTAATATATATGTTTGTAATGAGCTCTAAATCTTGGCAAATATACTCTATTTTTTTGTATTAGCAAGTTTTTTTTCTGTTTTTTCAAATTGGTCAATAGAAATGTTTTTGTTTCTTTTGCAAATCAAAATGAAAAATTGAAGTAGATATGTTAAAGAAAATTTTATCAATATCTGGCAAGTCCGGATTGTTTGAATTGGTTTCGCAAGGTAAAAACATGTTGATTGTTGAATCGTTGACAGACCATAAGAAACTTCCTGCATATACGAATGAGAAAATACTTTCTTTAGGTGATATTGCAATGTATACACAAGAAGGCGAGGTTCCTTTAGCAGAAGTTTTTGTAGCCATGAAGAAAAAAGAAGAGGGTAAGTTAGTACCATTTGATGCTAAAAAGGCGGATTCAAAGACGCTTTCAGACTATCTTGCTGCAGTTCTTCCGACATATGATAGAGAAAGGGTATATTCATCAGATATCAAGAAGTTAATCACTTGGTATAATATCTTGGTAGAGGCGGGACATGACGATTTCGAATCGGATGTTCGTAAAGATGAAGAAAAGAAAGAATAAGATTTTGAAATAGAGTGGATAAGGAAGAGTGTCGTTGCGCATTCTTCCTTTTTTATTTAGATGACAAGAGGAATAAAAATGAGGGAAAAGATAATGAAAAATCTTTTTTGTTATTTGGTTTTAAATGCCTAACTTTGCAAAATCTATAATTATGAGCATGAGATTTTTGTATAAGATAGTTACTTTGACGATAGTGTTGGGTAATTTGATGACTTCATGTGGCGAGTACACAAAGATCACAAAGAGTGGTGATGCGCAGTTGAAGTATGACAAAGCTTTCGAATACTACGAGAAGGAGGATTATGTAAAGGCTGCCACTCTGTTGGAGGCGACGGTTCCTACTTTTAGAGGTACAGAAAAGGGTGAGAAGGGATTATTTACATTGGCCATGGCTTATTTTAAGAATAAGGACTATGTTATGGCGAAGAGTTACTTTTCAACCTATTGCAAAGGTTACCCATCCGGTACCTATGCGGAGGAGGCCAGATTTCATGTAGGATATTGCTACTACTTAGATTCGCCTGATGTGAAGTTGGATCAGACAAGTACACAGAAAGCAATAGATGAGTTGCTGAATTTCTCTCAGTTGTATCCTAACAGTGAGAAATTGCCAAGAGCGTTGGATATGATAAAGGATATGCGGGAAAAACTTGCAGAAAAGGATTACTTAAGTGCTAAGTTGTATTACGATTTGGGTGATTATATGGGAAATAATTACCTGTCTGCTGTGGTAACTGCTACAAATGCATTGAAGAAATATCCTGATACTCAGTACAAAGAAGAGTTGTCATTCCTTATATTAAAATCTAAGTATATGCAGGCGGTGAAGAGTGTTGAGACAAAGAAAGAGGATCGCTATAGAGATACTGTTGATGAGTATTACAACTTTGTTAGAGATTTTCCGGAAAGTGAATACAAAAAGGAGGCTAATAAGTTTTTGGAACGCTCTCGATATTTCTTAGATAAAAATAAGACAAAAGAAGAAAATAATAAAAAGTAATAAAATATAATTAATTATGGATTACAAGAAAGTAAATGCTCCGACTAACACGATTACACGAGATATGAATTCGTTGTGTGCAGATACGGGCAATGTTTATGAAACTGTAAATATTATTGCAAGACGTGCCAATCAAATCAGCATTGAAATGAAGAGTGAGTTGGAGAAGAAATTACAGGAATTTGCTTCTTACAACGATAACTTGGAAGAGGTGTTCGAAAACAGAGAACAAATTGAGATTTCTCGTTTTTATGAGAAATTACCCAAGCCTACGTTGATTGCGACTCAAGAGTATATCGAGGGAAAGATTTACTATAGAAATCCATTGAAGGACAAGGCAAAATTTTAATTAATATATTTCGGAAGGTCATCCGTTAAGGGTGACCTTTTTTTTGTTACGGTATGAATAGGGAAAAATGGATTGATGTTGCTCGATGTTTGGGTATCTTTGGAATTTATTCAGTGCACATGGGGGAAAGTATAGGTTCGGCATATATTTTCTTCTTTAAATTCATTGTTCCTCTGTTTTTCTTCTTGGCAGGATGTACGGAGACGTATCAGAAAGACATTTCTTTCTTTGATTATGTCCGATTGAAGATCAAGAGAATTATATTGCCTACGTTTTTGTTTGTCCTTTTTGTCATGCTGGTTCGTTTACTTCAAGAGGTAAGTATTTTAGGATCAGCCAAGGTGCTATGGAATGCTATTGTTTACGGCGAATTGAGAAATTTGCCTTATGTCGGTTCTTTATGGTTTTTTACATGTTTGTTTGTCATTCAAATCTTTTTCAGAGCTCTTTGCAAACTAAAAAACAAATGGGTTGTTTTGGCTTTATCCACTGCACTCTTATTGATTAGTGAGTATGCGTTGCCTCACAGACCTATGTTAGAACCCCAATGGGCATGGAATGTAGACAGTGCTATGTTTTATATTTTCTATTATGCGTTAGGTTTTGTCTTCTACCCCTATTTGCGAAACTGGTTTTTGTTGGATACAAAAAAGAAACGAATCTCATGGGTGGTGGTAGCCCTTGTGTCTGTTGTATATACCATTGCCATCTTCGGAGAAACGGAGGCTTTGTTAATCGGTCATTTTGAACCATACGCACAACTGGCTCTTCATCCAGTATACAGTGAGTTGAATTTAGTGGTTGTCTGTCCGTGTTTGATTATTATGTGCATATTATGTGTTTCGAGACTCTTTGAACAGGTGGAAGTATTTAATGTATGTGGCATGAATACATTGTATTTGTGTGGCAATGAGATGATAATGAAAATGATTGTTCCTAGTTTGGTAGGAATGATTGGATTGGAGTTGCAGTTTCCTAGTCCGATATCTGCTTATTTCTATTGCATTCTTCTGATGTTCTTGACATATAAATTCGTTATTCCTGTTCAAAGAAATTTGATAGGTTGGATGGAAAATCATATATTCATGTCAGAAAAATAGCAAAATCTCATTCTTTCGGGCATTGTGCGATTGATGTTTTGGCTTTATAGATATTCTCGCTAATGTGTAGAGAAATGTAAGCGATTTGAGAACAATGTGTATTCCTGTTGAGATGTTGTTATATATACAAAAGGAAAAGGTGTGCCAAACCGTGGTTCAGACACACCTTCTGTTATTTTATTAATTGTCTTTTTGAACAATTTGTGTTCGTCTTATTCTATAGTGAGGTTGAATGTTTTAGGATTATACATAAAATCTCCAGAGTGGCTAATGCCAATGAAATCAATCTTGTCAATAAATTCTCCATTTGCATTTTTGAATAGATAAGCTGGAATTTCACATATAAATCCAACATTGTTCTCTTCTAATCCGAATGCGGTTTGAACATCTTGTCTTTCTGCTAAAGTGGCAGTAAAGACATTATTGCCTAATTTCAAATACAGATTGTCTAATTTTGCTTTCGCCTCTGTGTCGAATGCCCATCCATATAAGGTAATCATTTTTGATTGTGCATAATTATTTATATGGATAGTGTCTGTTCCATTTGTGTAGGAATCAACATATATTCCTCCATTGGCAAACTCCTCATTTCTAATGTGCTCTGTGAGAGTGGGAATTGTAACGTTTTTTCTTAGGTCAAATTTGATGGGACTGTAAGCTTTCTCATCTTTTGTGATTTTGATTATGCTGATTTGATTCGCAACGAAACCTGTTTTGTCGGTTAGTAAATCTTTAGAGAATGAAAAAATGAAACCAACATTCTCGGAGTTGCAACCCAGCGCTTCTTTTACATCATTTCTAGGATTTCCGTAACTTCCTTTGATGTAAGTATCTCCAATTTGTAGAATAATATCTTTTAGTGCTGTGTTGTTGTTTTGGTCAATAGCCCATCCTAACAATTTAATTGTATCAGCATTGTTGAAATCTAGAAGACTAATATTTGGAGTGAGTCCATTACAATAATCAATATTTATACCTTCATATGCGTTTTCTGTTTCAATTGTTTGAAATTCAGGCTTTTGTGTAAGAGAACATCCTTCAAATACTTTGGAAGAATCGTTGTTACAACTAAACAACATACATAAAGAAAGTATGCAGCAATTTAAAAATAGTGATGAGTGTTTCATGACTTAAAATTTTATGTCTATAATTCTGTAATTGAGTATTTATCTTGTTAAATTAATTTTGAAAGCAATTCCGAAATCGTTAGTGACTGTTGGGTAACCTTCAGAGACTTTCGGTGTGCTGGATTTGCAATCATAATACAACTTTACATTTAATCTCTCGCTTAATACATAATCGGCAGAGATCTTAATGGTAAGAGATCTTAGACCGCTACTTAATTGCGAATATTCATCGTCAATTACGCGGATGTATGCATCGGTGTTTTTGAATCCAACATCTCCACGTAGATTCAAGTCGTTTTTAATCTTTTTCTGATTCTTTCCAACTTTGATAATCATGCCGATATCATCGAATCGATATCCACCACCAAAGACATACTCCATATTACCAGACTCTAGGATTTGATTTCCTGGAATGTCTAGTTGTACGTTACGTGACTTCTTCACCTCAAATTTGAGGGAAAGATTGTTCTTTAAACTTGCATCAATTCCAAATAGAGGAGAGAATTGTTCACTGATGCTCACTGTGTTTACCTCGTAATGAGAAGTGATGAAATTAAAGTCTTCGTTTTCTCCATTGATTCCGTAAATGCCATCTCCATATATGCCAGTCCAATCGGTTAGCGATCTGTAGGCAGCAATATTGTATGTACACTTATACGTATGGTTGATGTTGAATGATTTGAACTTCTTTCTGATTTGAGGAATCTTCATAAGAGCATCACATGTCAACTTCCAGTTTGGAATGAGAGAAGAGAACATTTTTAGAATGTTGTTTTCTGGAACAAAGTTCAACTCTGTAGAGGAAGCATCTTTGCCCATGTATGCTGCATAGAAAGCAGGAATCAAGACATCAGCGTTGCTTTTGCTTACGAAATTAGGTTTGCCGTTTGCATTCTGATAGCCTACTTTACCATAAATCCTCTTTTGGATTATGTTGCGATTTTCCAAGAATTTAGCAAATGTCTTGGATTCTGCTGAGTTTTTCGTGAATGCCGTTCTTATAGGCAAGCAAGTACGAGAGAAACTTCCTGCTACATCTTGTGAGTTCCAACCGTCCATATAACCATACATGTAATAAATGTCGTCTTGGTTATTTTTAAACCATGAAGCATTCAAGTCAATCTTCAGTCCTGGTATAGGTTCCAAAAGCGACTTAACGGTCAGGTTCTGAGATGTCGTATGAACGATAGGATTAGTGATGTTATCATTCATGATTAGCAAGGAATCTTCGTTGTAGGCTCGATTTAGGAATTTGTCCACGTTGTAGAATCCGAATGTGAAGTCATATCCTGGGTTTTCGTTATCCTGACCCAAGAATCCGCTGAATGGACGATATCCGTTCACTTCAAGAGCATCTGTATGTCTATAGTTAATGTTGACGTTTCTAATCAACATCAAGAAGCGGACACTGTAATCACGTATTTTGTCGAATGCATTGTCTTCTCGGTCGTTGTTTTTGATCGTTAATACAAGGTTGTTGAAATCTGCCTTTGTAGAGATGGAGATGGAGTTAGGATCAACAATGCTGTATTTGAACGGAACGTTTACACCACCCGTGTCGGTTAGTGTCACAATCAGTTTCACCGAGTTGAGTCGGTGATTGATACGAGTTTTATTGCCAGCCTTCAGTCTTAGTTTCTTTCTTTCGTATACTTTAGGTTTGTTATCCTTCTCCTTTTTCTCTTTCGATTCGTCTTTCCATTTCAACGAGTTGGTTGGCTTTTGAAGTTTTCTGTTCAGTTCTTTCAAATATGGGAATTTGTTGTACAGAGTTTCAAAGTTGAAGCGAACGTCGCCACTCCAATTACGTTGATTGTTGATGATGTTACCCGTGACAGGATCTTGTCCTAATGCTAAGATAGCACCTTTATCCCATTGGTAGTTTGCACTGTATTGAGCATTGGATGTGATCCAATCCAAATGAGGTAATTTATTGATAGGAAGAGCATAAGAGGCAGAGAATTTTTGCTCATATGCAACAGGGTCTCCAAAACTCTTTATACTATTCCATACTGTATCTTTCCATCTTTCATACCAGTCGAAGTAACCAATGTCCTGAAGGTATTCTTTATTAATTGGAATGTTGACAAGGCGATTGCCATCTTCGTTATCTGTACTGATGATCTCTGTGATTTCGGAGTTCATAGCAGAACTGAAAGATAATTTCAAGGATCTAGTCAAATCCCATTTGATGTTAGATGTTCTGTCCCATTGCCAATTTTTGTCGAATGACATGTATTGGAATGTGGTATCTTTGATAATAGGAGAGTTGTAGTTCCTGTTTTGTATCTCTTCATAGTATCTAGTCATGGATGTACTGAATGATACATTTTTAGGAGCGTAATAGAAGTTGAAGTCCTTGATTAGTTTCAAATGGTTGGATTTAAGCCATTTTACTTTTTTGAATGGCTCCACTGGTTTTGGATTGAGGGAATAAACATAGTTGAATGTTCCCTTGTAGTTTTTGATTTTCTCGTATTCAACGTCTGGGTTTGTCTCTTTTGTTTCGTTATATCCTAAACTGAATGAGAAATTAGCCGGATCATAAGGCATAGGTACTTTCTTGCTTGCCACACCCACGCGTACGTTGTTCAATGAGAAACTTTGGTACACCTTGTCGGTTCTTGACATGGCTTTTATTGAATCCTTTATTTTGTTGTCATCGTAATAGTCAAGCGCTTTGTCCAACTCGGTGTCTGTGTTAAGTGGGTCGTATTTAGGCTGTGACATTTGATGCGTTCTCGTATAGGTGAACGGCATGTTGACCTTTCCCTTTTCTGGGAAGAGTTTTCCTAACTGAATAGCGGCAGTAACGTTGTATTCGTAGTAGTTCTCTTGGTTTCTGTTTGTCACATTGTCTTCTATGTTTCCGAAACCAGTAGTCTCTGCTTGTCCTCCGATGGTGAGTGATCCTAAATCGGAGAATACAACACCTAAGTTGGCTACGGCAGCCCAACCTCCATCTTCGTCGAATCCGGACATTCTCATTTCGTTCACCCAGATTTCTGCACTATGTTCGATGTCGTCCTCGTTTACGATACCAATCATGAGTGAAGATATTTCGCCGAATGAAGGAGAACCGATGACAGCCATCATGTTTCTGCCATCCATTTTTGTGTACCGTTCGTTAAAACGTACTTGGCCCGCATTCTTCTTTTTGTCTCTTTCTAGTTTCAGATTGGTGAGTTGTTCAAATGCGAAATCAAAGTTATTAGAAGCCGGCCATACGGTTTCCGCAAGGTTGGCACCTTCTGGGGTTATTTTTAGAGGTATTCTGTATTCGTAATAGTTGTCGGTGAAATCTGAACCTAAACGAACGAATGCATAAATTCTGTTGTCTGGGATATCTTCTCCGTCAATTAGTTTCTCTGCATGTACAAACATTTTGAATCTTTTATATTGACGAGTATCCAATGAAATGGTTTTGTATACGGCACGAACATCATTAGGCTCCAAACTGTCGATGCGAAGAACCATTGATTGCTCATTCTCTTCTACCGTACTTTGTTGCTGACTAGGATCGTATGTAGGTTTAATGTGTGGTGGTAATTGGTAACCCACTGGTTTTTTGCTTGAATCATTGTATTTGCAGACAGATGAGATATCTATACGACCAGAACCTTTTAACTTGCTGGCGATTGAGCTCTCGACTAATCTGTCGTTTTTCTCGTAGATTCTCCAGTCTGTACGTACGAGTTGTAATTCACCAATACGGAGGTGTTCTTCCTCTTCAAATCCGGTCATATACATACGTATGTATCGGATGGATCTGAAATCGGAAATATTACCTTCTGCACGTTTCTTGTTGGTTTTGATAGGAATTCTAATTTGATACCAAGTAATAGTATCTTTCGAACCGTTTTTAAGTAGTACTTCAGAAGATGCTTTGTTGGTGATGAAGTTTTCACCCCATCTGTTCTCATCTTTAAAATAGTCTTTGTCGATTTCGAGGATATATTCGTAGTATTGCTCGGTTTCGTTAAGAGTGTTATCTCTATTCAAGTCCTCGCAGTCTGGTGTATTGACAGCGGTAGAGGTGAAGTTGTTTTCGGAAGATGCGGTTGAGTTTCCTTCTGTTCCGTTGTAGTATTTATAACAATCGAAGATATGGGCTTCTCTTTCCTCGTAGTCACTTCCTCTGAAGTAATGGAAGTTATCGCCTGCAGGGTCAGAAAGAGGGGAGAAGGTTGCAGCATTCCATCTGGCAATTGTCTTCGAATTGACTTTCTCTTTGACGGCTTGAACATATCTTCCATAAGATTCTGTAAAGGTGAACTCGTCTTCATCAGACAGACCATCCAATCCTAAATCTTGTTGAGCAAGATAAGCGTTGTCGAAGGAGGTTGTTATGGCTGTAAGACGAGGAACGCGACCCCAAATGGTGGAGTCGACAACTGCCATGTTTTGTGTGGTAGGCAATCCATTTTCAAAGGCTTTGCGTCCATCTTTCAAAACATCTTCAGATATACTTCCTAAATTGAACACCAGTTTTCCTGATGTGGTATTTATGTCGTTATAGATGAATGGGTCCATCAACCATAATTCCAGATATTCAATGTTGGAATTTTCGAAGTTCGTGTTGTCAAGTTTTCTCATGATACCGGCCCATCGATCTCCAGGATTCTCAAGGTATCCATCCTCGTTCATTCCATCTACATCCAAGTTGTATGCACCTCTTTCTTTTGGATAGTAGTGAAGGTGAAGTGTTTGAAGTGTGGTTGACTCAAGATTGCTGAAATCCTTGTCGAGATAAATTTCTGTTTCATGAGTTTGTCTAATATAGTGGTTAGACAACATATCGTCTTTGTTTGCTTTTATATAAGAAGGTGTATTTTTATTGGTATGGTCAGCAGTGAATATTTGGTCGATATAATACCAAGCCAAGTGAGAACGATTTAAACCATAACCTATATAAGACAACTTCACAGGATCTAAGTATTTACTCCAATAGGAATCATTTTCGCGGATGAAATGTTTATTGTATAATGGTCCGCCAGTGACTTTTGGTGTACTAGCCAAGGCCCATGAAGAAGGGTTTTTGATGTTAATGCTAGATTCCGCACCTTCAAAATCATCAATGTAAGAGATACCCGTTTTGTCGTCATCTTGGTTAATGTCTCTGCAATGTCCAGGAATCAGTTGAGCAAATTCACCAGAAAGAGCAAATGATGATGGTGCTTTTGCATTGATAAGAGGAAGTTTGTCAATGGCGTTTGTCAGCCATTGCCAATCTGTTTTGTATGTTCCGTTCATACCCCAAATGGTATTGGATAATGGCTCATTTCCCATTGACACTTTTGAGGTGAGTGGTCTTTCTGTTAAGTGTAGTAAGGTACTACCTAGTGAGAATTTGTCGGAGAATGCATATTCGGCATTGATTCCAACCAGAGACTTTCGTTGCGTATTGAAGAACGACTCACTTTCCAACGACACGTTGATAGGGGAGTTGGATGCAAGAGCCGTTTCGTCAAGGATTTTCACAATACCGAGGTTGTAGTCAACAGTGTAGCCAGTTCCTTCTGTCAGAGTTCTTCCTCCTGCGGTAACTCGAACCGAACCTCTTGCCACATTTGTAACACCCAAACGAATTTCCGATCCGGAAGTCGAACTGTATTCTCCTGTGATGATGTATTTATTCTTTTCCGTATATTGTTGGGCGATTGTCAAAGTTGAGTCGTACAACTCAGGATAGGTATATTTGTCTATGTTTGGAAGGTTTCCATATCCGTTTTTGATACCTGTATCAAAAGGTCGGGTGGATAGGAATATGATACGACCTGTTGAAGGATTCACCGTGTAGCCTGGAATGTAGTCAAAATATCCGTCTGGCATTGCGTTCTGGCGTTTGTTGAGACGGTCTAGGTTGAGTATTTGCAAGAGGTTCTTGTTATTCAACGTAGGAATGTAGTTTAGATAGGCTGTGAGTGAATCACTTTGGAAATAGTATTTAATCTCAACCTTGAAATTGTCTTGTTGAATGTTGAATGCACCCAGAGAATAGATGTTACGCATGCTTAAGTTCCATAGCTTTTTATTAGAAGGAGTTGGAATGGTACTTTTCAGCAATTTCACTATGATGTTCTGAGAAGATGTCTTTGTAGAGTCAGAAGTTGTTGTAGTTAGTTCTCCCACGCGATATTTCTTGCCTCCTTTTGTGTATTCGTAAGCAACAGCAATGATATGGTCGGAGGAAGTGGTGCTTCTTAATGAGATATATCCCAATTCGGGATTCAGTGTATATTCAGATTCGGAAAGCAATCTCGCACTATTTAATATTTCGTAGTCTTTTGCAGATTCGAAGTTGTTGCCATTGTATGTTGCGGTGTTAAGTGCATGAGATACAGTTTGAATATCTCGTATGTTTTGGTTGGAACTTAACTGTTTGTACAAGTCTCCATTGTTGTTGTCTGGAACATTTTCGGATTTCCCGTCAGCATCATAGGTTTCACCTATATCAGTTAGGGCGACAATGTTTCTTGTTGTATAGTTGGCAGAAGAGGATGACGTGTTGGTAACCCAGACTTCTACTTTGTTGATTATTATACCCGATTGGGGGTTAGGGGCGTTTTTTGCCCATTCATCATAATGATCATAGAAATATGTAGAGAGGAAGAAGTGTTTGTTCTCCTCGTATTTGGTCGGCACAAGTTCAAATTTTGTTGTTTGAGCGCCGTCTGTTGAGATTGTCTTCCTTGTTGAATTCTGTTGGGATGCAATTGCAGATATTTTTAATTTCCCGAATTGTAGGTCGGTACGTATACCAAACAGGTCGGTACTACCAGAGATTAGCGAGGAAGATAGAGGAAGGCTAACATCACCCGCTTCGACGCGTTGGAGTATGTCATCTTCATCACCTTTGTATCCTAGGTTAATCAATTTCTTATCAGCATCGAATGAAGCTTCGGTGTTGTAATTCATGTTGAAATTGATTTTGTCTCCAACGGATCCTGTGGCGGAAAGTTGAATCTTAGGGTCGAAATTGAACATTGGATTGATTCGATTTCTTTCGGGGATAGTTGGGTTGTCTCTTTTGGAGATGGTGAATCCAAAGTCGAGTTCAACAGAACCTTGAGTTTTCAATTGAACGCCACCGGGACCGAATACATCTTCACCTTTTTTGCCTAGTCCTATTTGAACGTCGCTGAAGGTGAATTTGTTCCCACCGTCGGTGTTGGTTTTTGCTTTTTCAGCCCAGTATTGATTCATGGATTGTTTTAAAGCATAACTTCTATATTCATCTTCACTCAAGACGAATGGGGTAGCGATATCCATATCGCCGACTCTATTGTGGAAGATATAGTAGCCTGTCGTAGGGTCATATTCAACTTCAGACGACATGTTGGCTGGGTCTTTTAGGTCGATAGCCGGTTGCTCGAGGAGGTTGTCGTATGTGACAATTTCGGTTGACTTAACTGGAAATTTCAAACCTTGCATGGTGTCGGTCCTGCCGGTTTGAGGAGTTTCTTCTTTTGCAGTTTGGTTAGTTGTAGTTTGGTTAGTTCTCGCTCTCGGATTAAGACTCATTCTTCCGGCTGGCCTTTGTGCGTAACCAGAAAGAGCCACTATACTACATAGTAGCGCAAAAGCGATAACGATATATTTAAATTTCTTTTCCAATTTTTTTTATTTATTCTTATAAAGAAGAACGTCAACGAAGCTTGTTTAGTGCCTCTTTGATTAATTTTTCTACTGAAATTGTTGGATTTTCTTTGACAATTGCATCAACGACTTTGATTGCAGCAGATTGATTATAACCTAAAACAACAAGTGCGGCCAATGCTTCTTCTTTGTTTTCGTTGAATGATTCAATTTCGTTAGAACTGTTTTTGTTTACTTTATCTTTCAGATCAACAATGATTCGTTCTGCTGTTTTGCTTCCGATACCTTTGACACCTTTCAGTTGCTTGACATTTTCCGTACTGATGATAGACTCTAGCTCCTGGACAGTGTAGGCAGAAAGAATCATGCGAGCGGAACTTGCACCTACTCCAGATACGGAAATTAGGAGTAAAAACAGATTCCGTTCTTCTTTTGTCGCGAAGCCGTAAAGGGTGAATGCATCTTCTCGTATAGATTCGTATATATATAGATTGACATCCTCTTTCCCCTCAATTGCCGAGTATGTATTTAGAGAAATGTTGATGGCAAACCCTATTTGATGGGTTTCTATAATAGTTTGAGTCGGACTTAACTCTGCAATTTTCCCTTTTATGTATTCAAGCATGATTGAATTTCTATTGCTGATTTTATAAGAAAACAAAAATTGGTGCAAATGTAAGAAAAAAATATTGCATTTAAGAGCAAACGGAGAAGGATTTTTGAAACATCAAATTTTGGTATTAAATTAATATCGTGTACCTTTGCAAGGTATTTTGTTTTAAGGTGAGTTCTATAAATTCACCGTTTTAAAATAAATCGTATGAATTGTGGGTTGAATAGAACCCACCTTAAAATGTATGTTATGCAAAAACGAATTTTATGTTTAGTCGTTTCTTTTGTGATTTGTCTTGTTTCGGCATTCGCTCAAATCTCTTTTCAGAATATAAACAGGATAAAGGTTGATGATTTGTCTGACACTCAGGTGGCACAGTTCGTTAAGAAATATACCGAACAGGGTTATACATTAGCAGATGTTGAACGTATGGCAAAGGCCAAAGAGATGCCTGCTGCTGAATTGGAGAAACTAAAGTTTAGAATTAATGCGTTGGAGACATCTACGGAGTCTGCTGAACTGATAGAATCGCCTACAATTCAGTTGCCAACGGTGACGGAGAAAAGCAAGCAAAGTCGAGTTTATGGAGCATCATTGTTTGATCGTTCGAAGGTATCGTTTGAACCTGGTCAATCCATACCTACTCCAAGAAATTATATAGTGGGGGCTAATGATGTTTTACATGTTGATGTATATGGAATGTCTGAGGCAACGTATGATTTGACGGTTTCTTCAGAAGGCTCGATTCGAATCCCCAATGTGGGCATGGCACAAGTGAGTGGTTTGACAATCGAAGCTGCTGAGAATGTGATTAAGAAAAAATTGTCTGTTATCTATAATTCCATTAATTCAGGAAGAACGACGGTTGCGGTTTCTGTAAATAGAATCCGTTCCATCAAGGTATACATCATGGGTGAGGTTCACAATCCGGGAAGTTATACATTGTCATCCGTTTCCTCTGTGATAAATGCGATGAATGCATGTGGAGGTCCGTCAGAAAATGGTTCCATGCGTTCTATAAAGTTGCTGAGAAATGGTAAGGAGATTGCCAATGTGGATTTGTATGAGTTTTTGATGAAGGGGGTTATGCCTAGCGACATGACTTTGCAAGATCAGGATGTTATACATGTACCTCCATACGAGAATCGAGTAACCATAAATGGAGCGGTGAAACGTGACGGTATTTATGAGTTAAAAAATGGTGAAACATTACAAAATCTGTTAGATTATTGTGGTGGTTTCTCTGAGGATGCTTATACGGAGCGAATATCTGTCACACGCAATACGAATGGAGAAAAGAGTGTTGCCGATGTGACGAGGGATATTTTTAAGATGTTCAATCCTGCATCAGGAGATATCTATCAGGTGGATCGCATTTTGGAAAAATACACGAATAGAGTACAAATCATAGGTAGTGTCTTCCGTCCTGGTATATATGCTTTGGAAGAAAACATGTCGCTTCGTGATTTGGTGAATAAGGCAAATGGTTTGACGGAGGATGCCTTTATGGAGAGTGCAACTGTATTGCGTCTGCAAGAAGATCTGACGCCAGAGATTGTCTCCTTTAATGTAAAAGACTTGATGGAGGGTAAGTTCAATCTGTTATTACAGAAAGAAGATGTTGTAACGATTGGTGGAAAAAATGATTTTGAGCCGGAGAAGAAAGTTGCTATCTATGGCGCTGTTTTGTCGCCAGGATCATTTCCATTTTATGAAAATATTACACTGCGAGATATCGTTTTCTTGGCGAGAGGATTTGAAGATTCTGCAGATCCGGAACGAATTGAGGTTGTGAGAAGAGTAAAAGATGCTGATGTACTGAAAAATAATGATAAAAAGACGGAAGTTTTCACATTGTCTTTAAACCGTGAGTTGTCGGGTCCAGATGCAGATTTTAAATTGCAACCCAAAGATCTGATTACGGTTCGTAAAAAAGAGGGATATGAATCATTGGGTACAGTTCAGGTGTTGGGTGAAGTACAAAGAC
This sequence comes from Paludibacteraceae bacterium, assembly GCA_017430235.1. Classification (GTDB taxonomy): domain Bacteria; phylum Bacteroidota; class Bacteroidia; order Bacteroidales; family Paludibacteraceae; genus UBA1181. The sequence continues at coordinate 19,628 of JAFRNH010000065.1, forward strand.
CTGGAACGTATGCAGTAACACGAAAGACGGAGAGAATTTCAGATTTAATTGCAAGATCTAGCGGTTTGTCTCAGTATGCTTATGCAGAAGGTGCATTTTTGATTCGTAGTTCTAAACGTACAGAGGCGGAACGTCGTAGAGATCGTAAATTATTGGCGATGTTGAAGGATGCTGATGATGTATCCTCTATTGAGGAAATACGTAAGGAAATAGAATCTCGACAGGATTTGGTAGGTATTAAGTTGGAAGAGATTATTAAGTCTCCAGGTTCTGAAACGGATTTGTTTTTGGAAGCGGGCGATATCATTTTTGTGCCTAAGATTTTGCAAACAGTAACGATAGCAGGTGCTGTTCAAGTGCCAGGAATGGAGATCTATACGGGACCATCATTGCGTAAATATATAAGAGGTGCTGGAGGATTTGAAAAGAAGGCAAGAAGAAAAGGCGTATATGTGGCATATTCTAATGGTAAGATTGCATCTACACGTCAGACTTTCTTATGGGCGAAGAATTATCCGACGGTAAAGCCAGGATGTCATATATTTGTACCAGAGAAGGAGGAGAAAGAATCGAATGGAAAGGAAAATGCCACCTTCTTTGTTTCATTGTTTAGTTCTATAGCGACAATGGCTTCTGTGATTGTAACAGCTATTTCTGTTATCAGCAATAAGTAGTAAATTATCAAAAGTTCTGATAGATTTCAGTGCTGAAATAATTGAGAATATAAAAGTATGAGCGAATTAGAAGAATTATTTAAGTCCATGTCTGCAGAGGATACGAAAAAATCTTCTGTTTCTTTAGGAGAAGTGCTTTCCTATATAAAAAAATATTGGAACCACTTATGGAAGAAGAAATGGATGGTTGTCGCCGCAGGCATAATATGTGCAGTTTTAGGATATATTTACGTATACAATAAAACGATAAAATATAGCGCCAATTATGTTTTCACGGTAGGTGGTGATACTCCTACTACTGCGGGATTAAGTATTACTTCTTTACTTGGAATGGGTGGTGGCTCGATGAATGCTTTCTCAGGGGATAATGTGCTTGAGTTGCTAAAGTCAAGGAATATGATTGAGAACACATTGTTGTCTCCTTGTGAGTACCAGGGTGATACAATAACATTTATGGAATATCTTTTAATTTGTGATAGCGTTCGTGTAAAGTGCGCAGAGGGTAAAATAGATGCTAGCGATGAGAAACAAACTTCCATATGTGATATTTCATATCCATATGGACAAGATAGAAAGAGTTTCACCCGTGCACAAGATAGTATTCTTATGATAGTATCATCGGGTATGATAAAAGAAAATATTTTTGTTTCAAGAAGAGATAAGAAATTGTCTTACATGGAATATCTGTATACCTATCCGAATGAAGAATTTGCCATGAGATTTTCGGCGGCTCATTTGAAGACTGTGGCAGATTTCTATACAGAGACAAAGACTAGTCTGTCGAGAAAAAATTTAGAATCATTCCAACAAAAGGCTGATTCCGTACGTAGAGAATTGGATAAAACCATTGCTAAAAGTTCTGCTTTTTATGATGGACATAGAAATGCTTCTGGCTCGTTTGTGACAGCTCAGTTGAAGAAATATGAGATAGATATTCAGGTCTTGACTACAACATATCAGGAGATTGAAAAGAATATTAAAGTGTTGGAGTTGGACTTGGCGAGAGAAACGCCATTGATTCAGATCATTGACGAACCATTCTACCCATTGCCAAATGACAAAATGAGAAAATTAAAAGGATTCATTATGGGTGGATTTCTGGGAGGATTTTTATCTTGCTTGACTCTTATTGCGATGCTCTATCTTTCTGAAATAAAGAAGAAGTTAGAGACTGAAGAGAAAGAATAATCATTCAATCGAATAGAGGTAATTAGTTAGTATGAGTTTACAGGGAAAACATATTTTGGTAGGTGTCACGGGTGGTATCGCTGCATATAAAATGGCAACGGTAATACGCGAGTTTAAAAAGAAAGGCGCTGAGGTGAAAGTTGTTATGACCCCGATGGCGAAACAATTTATCACACCACTTACATTGGCTACACTTTCACAAAATCCTATCTTGGTTGATTTCTTCGACCCTGAAAATGGTGCGTGGAATAGTCACGTTTCCCTCGGAATATGGGCGGATGCATATCTGATTGCTCCTGCTACTGCAAATACGATTGGTAAGATGGCTAATGGCATTGCTGATAATTTGTTGTTGACCTCTTATCTTTCTGCAAAGTGCCCTGTATTTGTCGCTCCTGCGATGGATTTGGATATGTATGCTCATCCTGCTGTGCAAAAGAATATAGAGACATTACGTTCTCGTGGAAATCATATCATTGACGCGGAAGAGGGCTTTCTCGCTAGCGGATTAACAGGGAAAGGTCGTATGGCAGAACCTTCAACTATTGTTGATTCGATGGAACTCTATTTCGCTTCTGTGAATGATTTAAAAGGGGAAAAAGTGTTAATCACGGCGGGGCCTACATACGAAAAGATAGATCCTGTTCGTTTTATTGGTAACTATTCTTCTGGGAAAATGGGATACGCCTTGGCTGAAGAGTGTGCATCTCGTGGTGCTGATGTGATTTTAGTCTCCGGTCCCGTTTCATTGAATCCTGTTCACCCTAATATTAAAAAGATTTCGGTAGAGTCGGCAGGAGAGATGTTTGATGCTGCGGTTGAAAATAGTTCTGATGCGGATGTTGAAATTCTGTGTGCGGCAGTGGCGGATTATACGCCAGCTCAACGTGCGGATCGAAAGATAAAAAGAGAAAAAACAGGGGAGATGAGCATCGACTTGATTCCTACTAAGGATATTGCAGCTCATTTGGGCAAGATAAAAAAAGAGGGTCAGTTGATGGTCGGATTTGCTTTGGAAACAGATAATGAAGAGGTAAATGCGGTTGACAAATGTGCTCGTAAGAATTTGGACTTTATCGTACTTAATTCTTTAAATAATAAGAACACATGTTTTCAGAGTGACACAAATATGATAACTATATTTGACAAGGATGGTAGTCGTTATCCCTATGAGTTTAAACCTAAACGAGAGGTGGCTAAGGATATCGTAGACCATATAGTTGAAAAGCTGTCATAATGGAATAAAAATAGGATTTTTCCGTTTGATAATTTAGATTTTTAAATACGCTTTAAGATATGAATTTGAGAAATATATGCATGTCATTGTTCTTTTTTATGTGCATCGGTCTGAATGCACAGGAGATAAAATGTCATATTCAAATAAACACAGATAAAATAGAGGGTACTAACAAGGATATCTATAATGAGTTGGCAAATGATCTCACGGAGTTTGTTAATTCCCGTAGGTGGACAGATGCTACTTTTACTGAGGATGAGAGAATAGAATGCACTTTTATTTTCATCTTGGAACAAACTGCGGGAGAGTCTTATTCGGGTAAGCTACAGGTTCAGGCTTCTCGTCCTGTATATAACTCTGGTTATAACACCACCTTGTTTAATTTCATGGATAAGAATCTTAATTTCACATATTCTCGTTATCAACGATTGGAATTTGATGAAAATGTGTATGAGTCTAATCTCTTATCTACGGTTGCGTATTACGTAAACATTGTATTAGGTCTTAATTTTGATTCGTTCGGACGATACGGAGGATCTAAATATTTTGAGAAAGCGGAGCTGATTTGTGCTTTGGCTCAAACGTCCGATGATGCGGGTTGGACTGCCTTCAAAAGTGATCAAAACAGATATGCTTTGATTAGTAATTTTATGGATGACCGTTTAAAGAAATTGCGTGATATCATCTATGAATACCATCGCTTTGGACTCGATGAAATGGTTAATAGTGTAGAAAAGGGTAGAACAAATATTTACAACAACCTTCCGTATCTTCGTGAAATGAATAGGGCTGTTCCTTATTCAATTGCATTGCAGACTTTTGTGGAAAACAAAATAAACGAGTTGTTGGATATGTTTAAACCTGCCACTGCGAAAGAGAAGAAAGAAGTCTACGATATTCTACAGAGCATCTTGCCTACGGAGACTACCAAATTTCAAGAATTGTTGAATTAGAATTTTTGAATATGTTACAATCTCTTTCTGTTGAAAATTATGCTTTAATCGAAAAGACTGAGATTAATTGGCGTAAGGGTTTCTCTGTTATCACTGGTGAAACGGGTTCTGGTAAATCCATTCTATTGGGTGCATTGGGATTGATTCAGGGTGCTCGCGCTGATATAAAAACACTGAAAGATACAGAAAAAAAATGTGTGGTTGAGGCAGAGTTTGATGTTGCCCCTTATGCTTTGCAACCGTTCTTCTCTGCTAATGAATTGGACTATGATGATATTTGCTTGATTCGTAGAGAAATAACTCCAAATGGCAAATCACGTGCTTTCGTAAACGATACTCCAGTCTCTCTTAATGTATTGCGAGAGTTGACTGCTTTTCTTATTGATATCCATTCTCAACATGAGACATTATTGTTGAATGAGAGTTCTTTTCAAATGCATGTCTTGGATGCATTGTCTGATACCAAGTCTCTTCTGAATGAGTATGCAGCTTTGTATCGTCAGTACCAATCCTCTCAGAAAAGATTAAATGAGATGATTGCCAACTTGGAACAACAGAATGCCAATCGTGATTATTTGGAGTTCCAACTAAACCAATTGAATGAGGCAGACTTCTCTCCTAATGAGCAAAGTGAATTAGAAGAAGAATCAGATTATTTGTCTCATACAACAGAATTAAAGGATGCATTATCGAAAGTCAAATGGCTTCTCTCTGAAAAAGACGAGAATGTATGCTCTGCATTGAAGGAGATGAATGATGCGATTACTTCTGTACTCTCTGTATATACTGACTTAGAGCCTGTTGGTGAACGCTTGAATAGTGCTTGGATTGAACTGAAAGATCTGTCGAGAGAGGTGGAACAACGGTTGGCGGATGTCACTGTTGATCCTCAACGCTTGGAGTTTATCACCCAACGTTTGGACTTAATCTATACATTAGAAAAAAAACATAAAGTGAATGATCTTCCCTCTTTGTTGGAGGTGAAACAATCGTTCGAAGATCAGTTGAATGGTTTAGATTCCTCTTCTGATCAGATAGATGCTTTGAAGAAGGAGATAAAGGTGTTGGAGAGTCAGTTGTCTGGTTTGGCACAACAGATCTCCCAAAAACGAAAGAGCGCGAAGCAACCTATGGAGCAGTCGGTATGTGACATATTGCGTGATTTGGGTATTGCAAATGCTAATTTTGAAGTCAAATTGGAGACGCTCCCTTCGTTTAATGAAATGGGAACGGATGCTGTGTCATTTCTCTTCTCCGCCAATAAAAACGCTCCTTTACAACCTCTGTCTTCTGTGGCTTCAGGTGGTGAAATGTCGCGTCTGATGTTGGCATTGAAGTCTATCTTGTCAAAAACAGACAATCTGCCAACCATCATTTTGGATGAGATCGATACGGGTGTCTCTGGTGAAGTGGCTGATAGAATGGGTAGATTGATGAAGTCGATGGGCGAGTACATGCAGGTGGTTAGTATCACACACTTGCCTCAAATCGCTTCCAAAGGAGCAACGCATTACAAAGTTTATAAGGAGGACAATGAGGTAAGTACCGTCTCCCATATAAAAGAGTTGACCAAAGAGGAACGTGTGATGGAGATTGCCCAAATGCTTAGTGGAAGCAATCCTTCTGAGACTGCTCAAAAGAATGCGCGCGAATTGCTATCCTACTGATTGTGATTCTATTGTTAATTCGAGGATAAATTTTGAATCAATATGCTATTGTCATATTTTAAGGAGAATGTGGTGGAAGCTGGCTGTGACGAGGCTGGCCGTGGTTGCCTGGCTGGTCCTGTTTTTGCAGCCGCTGTCATTTTGCCTGCAGATTTCCAAAATGAGATATTAAATGATTCAAAACAGCTAACCGAGAAACAGAGGTATTTGTTACGCCCTGTTATTGAGGAACAAGCCTTGGCGTGGGCTGTTGGTATTGTAAGCGCACAGGAAATTGATAAGATCAATATCCTGAACGCTTCTATTTTAGCTATGCATCGTGCTCTTAGTCAACTGACAATTCCTCCGCAACATATCATTGTCGATGGTAATCGCTTTAAACCGTATGAAAAAGTGCCCTATCAGTGTGTGGTGAAAGGTGATGGAAAGTATATGTCTATCGCCGCTGCCTCCATATTGGCCAAGACTTATCGTGATGATTATATGAATAGCATTTCTGCGGATTATCCAATGTATCAATGGAATAAGAACAAAGGTTATCCAACCAAGGCACATCGTAGTGCCATCAAGGAGTATGGTCCTTGCGAGCACCATCGCATGTCATTTACATTATTGGAAGACACGCAATTGGAATTCCAGTTTGAATAGTCAAAACTTACCTTATACCTTTTCGTAGCTGACAAAAGCAAATTGTTTGCTGTCGGGCGACCATGAATTAACGTTGATGGTTCCCTGTCCGCCAAATAACTCAACAATCGTTTGTGGCGTCCCTCCTTCTGCTGGCATCAGTCGAAGAACTACATTCTTGTTTGGCAAATGCTCGTCAGGTTTCAAATCTCCTTTGTGATAGGCTATGTAAACAACTAGTTTCCCGTCGGGTGATACGTGTGCGAACCATGCGTTAAGATCTTCGTCGAAGGTCATCTGCGTTTGCTCACTACCATCTTTCTTCATTCTCCATATTTGCATCAGACCTGTCTTTACCCAGTTGAACCAGATGTATTGACCGCACGGACTGTACTCTGGTCCGTCGCTAAGTCCATCTTTCCCTTCCGTATGGGCGATTTCAACACCTGTCTCTAGATTCATTGTGTGAACCACATGAGCCTCTCCACGAAAGGCACAGTAGGCCATCTCTTTCATGTCGGGACTCCATCCATGCAGGTAGCTAGGTCCATTCGGTGTGACGCATTTTGCCTCGCCTCCTTCAAACGGTAGGATGTAAATGCGGGAGTTGCCATCTTCTGCGGTGTGGTGACTGACGGCGATTTTTTTTCCATCAGAAGAAATAACATGGTCGTTGTTGCATTTCTGCGCAATGCCCGATTCGATCAGTTGTGCGTCGCCTTTGCCATCTGATGATAATCGATAAAGACGACCGTTTGAGTTGAAGACAAGCCACTTGCCGTCGGGCGACCAGTTGGGTGCCTCGATTAGGTAGGGGAATGATTTAATTACTTTATGAGTGCCTGTGGCTACATCAT
>JAFRNH010000066.1 GCA_017430235.1 Paludibacteraceae bacterium
AACTACAACCGATCATCCTTCTTCAAGGAAGCAACCAAGAGAAACTGGCAACCATCAAAGAGGTCCTTGCCTCCTCAGAGACTGGACTTAAAGGAGTGGAAGAGATTCAAACCATCCTCAATTATGTAGAAGTTCTCAATGTAAAGACGAAGGTGGAACTCGACCTCACATTGGCAAGAGGACTCAACTACTACACAGGAGCCATTTTTGAGGTAAAGGCATTGGATGTACAAATAGGCAGTATCACAGGTGGTGGTCGCTACGATAACCTGACGGGCGTATTCGGTATGGAGGGCGTCTCCGGCGTGGGAATCTCATTCGGAGCGGATCGTATCTATGACGTACTGAACCAATTGAATCTCTACCCTGCAGATATGCTACAAACAACCAAACTTCTTTTCGCATCATTCGGCGAGAACGAACTTAGCTATGCACTTGAATGCATCAAACAGGTTCGTGCAGCCAACATTCCTGCCGAAGTATACCCTGAACCTGCTAAGATGAAAAAGCAAATGGGATATGCTGATGCTAAAAACATCCCTTACGTTGCCATTATCGGAGAGACAGAAATGGCTGAACACAAGGTGATGTTGAAAAACATGGAGAGTGGAGAACAAAAACTACTATCCATCAATGAGGTGATCGAACTCCTAAAGAAATAAAACAAACGGGTTAAGACGGCGAATTTAAAGAACTCACCTTATATCATTTTAAATGGGATGTATCCAAACGATGCATCCCATTTTTATCACTGTCAGTCTAATATGCAAATCTTGAAAATATTTTTCCGTTCATCACTCACATCAATTTCACTAAACCAATGACAAGAGAAAGTCAACTGAAAAATCCGTGATTCTGTTAAACTTTTTTATGAAAATATATCAATCGAAATTATTAATTATTTCTATATTTGTATTTGACAGGGGCAGACGAGTTTTCGTGCTGACGTGTCGGTAACTAATTGTTTCATTTTATACTTAAAAGAAATGTCTAAAGTCCTTATTATCGGAGTAGGCGGTGTTGGAACCGTAGTGTGTCACAAAGTTGCACAGAATGCAAACATCTTCACTGATATTGTCATTGCAAGCAGGACTAAATCAAAATGCGATGCTGTTGCTGCTGTGTTGAAAGAGCGTTATGGCGTCTCAGTCACAACAGACAAAGTCGATGCCGATTTCACCGACCAGATTGTTGCGTTATTCAAAAAGCACCAACCGGAGTTAGTTATCAATGTAGCTCTTCCATACCAAGACTTAAATATCATGGATGCCTGCTTAGAGTGCGGCGTCAACTATTTGGATACAGCCAACTACGAGCCTAAAGATGAGGCTCATTTTGAATACAGCTGGCAATGGGCCTACAAAGACAAATTTGAAAAAGCTGGTCTAACCGCCATCCTTGGTTGTGGATTCGACCCAGGTGTCTCTGGCATCTACACGGCGTATGCAGCAAAGCATCACTTTAAAGAGATGCAATACCTTGATATTGTTGATTGCAACGCTGGTAATCACCACAAAGCATTTGCCACTAACTTCAATCCTGAGATCAACATTCGAGAAATCACTCAGAAAGGTCGTTACTATCAGGATGGGAAATGGGTTGAGACAGGTGCATTGGAGATTCACAAAGCACTAACCTACCCTAACATTGGTCCGCGCGAATCTTATCTGATGTATCACGAAGAGTTGGAATCATTGGTGAAGAACTTCCCAACCATCAAGCGCGCTCGTTTCTGGATGACATTCGGACAAGAGTATCTTACTCACTTGCGTGTTATTCAAAACATTGGAATGGCTCGTATCGATGAGGTGGAATACAATGGTGTGAAAATCGTTCCTCTTCAATTCTTGAAGGCAGTTCTGCCTAATCCTCAAGACCTAGGCGAGAACTACGAGGGCGAGACCAGTATCGGATGCCGTATCAGAGGTGTCGGTAAAGATGGCAAGCCTCTCACCTACTACGTATACAACAACTGTAGTCACCAAGAGGCCTTCAAAGAGACAGGCATGCAGGGTGTTAGCTACACAACGGGAGTACCTGCCATGATTGGAGCAATGATGTTCTGCACAGGACAATGGAAACGTCCTGGTGTTTGGAACGTAGAGGATTTTGATCCAGATCCATTTATGGAACAATTAAACAAACAAGGTCTTCCTTGGCACGAAGTGCTTAACGGAGACTTGGAATTGGATTAACCTCCCTTATACATACGAAAAACGGATGCTTCCATCGCATCCGTTTTTTTATTTATAATGTGTAGATTGAATTATATACCCCCGGCAAATCACCCCAATTTGATCCTTTCCCAAATCCAATTAGGTATAAGATTCCAAAAGAACACCACACAACGATAACGCCAATCTATTGTCACACATCTTTTCCTTTTCTCAATCGCCTTGACAATCTTCTCAGCCACATAATCTGGTTTCATCATCATCGGATAGTGATGGTTTAAGATGGCTGTATCCACGAATCCAGGACGTATCTCTGTGATGTCAATGTTTCTATTTTTTGTTTTAAACAATTGTGACAATGCCTGCAAATAGGTGCTTTGAAAGCGTTTGGTAGATGAATAAGCAGGAGCCAATCCAATTCCTTTTGTACCTGCAACAGATGTGATTACAGCAATGTGTCCTCTCTTCTGATTAGCGTTGAAATAGTGATATGCCAGATTTACCATTCGTGTCATTCCCACGCAGTTGGTTTGCATAGTACTCAATTCAATATCGCTGTTCAAATCCACATTTTGGGATCCAATACCAGAAGCATGGAAATACAAATCGATGCCACCCAACTTATCAATCAGTGCATGGAAATGATCCGATGCATCCTCCTGGGTAATATCCATTGGTTCCACCACTACATCATCACCCAATTCAGCACGAATCTGTTCCAAGTTATCAGCTCGACGACCCGCCAAACCCAACTGCCATCCCTTCCGATAAAGGGCTCTCGCCAATTCCAAGCCTATGCCAGAGGTGGCTCCCATAATAATTGCTTTCATATCATCTCTCTATTTTTATGCTTCTTCTTTCGAATCGTATGTTACAACACCAGACTCCTGTTTCGAATCTTTGCATCCAAATGATGCAGGTATCTTTATGAACCATGCAACAATGAAGGCAGGTATTGTACAAATGCAAACCCAAATGAAAAAGTTCGTATAGCCCAACATTTCCTGTATCTTACCTGCCCACATGCCAGGTATCATCATACCCATCGCCATAAATCCCGTACAAATAGAATAATGGGCTGTCTTATATTCGCCTTGAGAAACATATATCATAAACATAGACAATGCCGTAAATCCGAATCCATACCCAAATTGTTCAAGCGCCACAAGAACCTCCACAAGAAGATAACTATCAGGTTGTTCATAAGCCAAATAGACATACACCAAATCAGGCAGATTCAGTGCCAACATCATCGGTATCAAACACTTCTTTAATCCATGTATGGAAATAGCTGCGCCTCCCAACATTCCTCCCAACAACAAAGAGATCACTCCTATCACACCATACGCAAACCCCACATCTTTCACAGAGAGTGCCAATCCCCCATTCGCCATAGCATCCTGCATAAACGGAGATGAAAGTTTACACAATTGAGCTTCACCCAATCGAAACAATAAGATGAAAAGAATGAAAAGAAAAATCTCCTTTTTACAAAAGAAAGTATCGAACAGAGTCGAGAACTCTGAGGATGAAAAACTCTTTTCCTTATTCTCTGTTTTCGGAAGAATAAATGCATGATAGACGGACAACAAAACGATCAAACCACATGAACACCAAAAGACAATAGACCAAGCTGTATAAGAATCCGCATACCCTTTTTCCATCAGGCGTCCCGCAATCATTGCCAAGAATCCTTGTCCAGTAACCATGGCAACTCGATAAAATACATTACGGATACCGATAAAAGCCGATTGATTCTTCTCACTTTGTGCAATCATATAAAAGCCATCGGCTGAAATATCATGAGTAGCAGAAGCAAAGGCCATCAGCCAAAGAAATGCAATGCTACTCTGAAAGAAGAATGACGTGTCAAGGGTAAAAGCAACACCTGCCATTCCCACTCCCATTAGGAATTGCATAGTCACAATCCACCAACGCTTTGTTTTAAACAACTCAACTATTGGGCTCCATAAGGGTTTTATCACCCATGGCAAATAGAGCCAACTCGTATAAAATGCTATATCTCCATTTGAAACACCTAAATCCTTATACATGATGACAGAGAGGGTCATCACAATCACATAAGGAAGACCTTCTGCAAAATAAAGAGAAGGAACCCATGTCCATGAAGAAATGTTCCGCTGATTTGTTTGCATCGAAATCTGTTTATTTATCATAAAATATCATCCAAGATGGGTTCTATCCATATATCTGTGAAATAGAACTCTCCTTTACAAAGATATAGAAATATTTCATTTTGAATAGTCCACAACCCCAATAATATATTCAATTCAGGCATAAAAAAAGAGACGCACTCTCATGCGTCTCCTGCTTTTCTTTGGGGTGGGAGATGGGGATCGAACCCACGACCCTCAGGACCACAATCTGATACTCTAACCAACTGAGCTACTCCCACCATCAAATTGCGGTGCAAAGATACTTTCATTTTGCCTCATATGCAAATAAAAACCGAAAAATATTTTAACTTTGTGGAAAATTATTCGTTCTAAATTATCATGCGCATGAATATTGTGTTTCCATACAACGAGGATATCGAGCAATTAATAAGCAAAGCGAAGAAGCTTTTTCACCTTTCCATGAACGGAGAGGCATCTGAAAAGATGAGTTCCATGGGTTACAAACTCAACTATGGGGTTGCACTTCCTCGTATCAAAGAGATCAGTAAAGAATTTAGCACGAATAAACTGTTTGCTGAATGCGCATGGTGGTCTGGCTGTCGGGAACTGATGATTCTGTCCACCTTCCTTCTGGAAAAGGATATGAATAAATCTCCATTTAAAAAGGAGGAACTCCTCAAATGGAGTTCGCAACTCTTCAACCTTGAATTGTGCGAACAATTCTCAAAAAACTTTCTAAGCAAAATCTCCTACATCGATTCATCTGAAATCGAAAAAGGATACGAAATGAGTTGTGAACTAGCCAATGAACTTATCACACTTCAAGAGGATCGCACCGACTTACGCGTAGCCCTCGGATACATCAACTATGCGAATATCATTCGACAAGATCCTAAACGAGTGTTATCGGCAGAGAAAAACATATACAATGCTCTTGAAACGGATGTTTATTCAGATTCGTACGTAATCTGCACAGCCATCTCTCGTTATCTTCGCACAAAAGTGCAACAAAACGCAGAGGAAGTGCAACGTTTCATTCAGAAACTTGATTTCTCAAAAGGAAACAGAGTTCAATATATCTACGAAGAGGTAAACACAGAATTGCAATACGGAAACTTTTAAGCTGACTATTTATGATTACAATCAACAAACACAAAGCTGAATTAGCCAACACTTGGACTCATGCCATCTCTTTAGGGTTATTTTGCATCATGGCATTTTTCCTTATACGCAAGGGGTGGGAACACAGCTCTATCGTATTGAACTTTAGTCTCATCACCTTTTGTGTTTGTGAGATATTAATGTTTCTCTCCTCCACCCTCTATCACATGGTAAAGGACGAAGAGACCAAAAAGAAACTTCGCTATTTCGATCACTGTGCCATCTATGTATCCATCGCAGGGTCCTACACTCCTATCCTACTTTGGACCATTGGTCACACGTTGGGCAACGTCTGTTTTATCATCATTTGGGTACTTGCATTATCAGGTATCTTCTATAAAATCATAGCATTGGGCAAACAACCCAAGCTATCTTTAGCTCTTTATCTCGCCATGGGCTGGTTGGTCGTTTTCATTGCCAAACCTGTTTTTGAGGCATTCCCAGCTATCAGTTTATGGTTTCTGCTGGCAGAAGGCATCTGTTTCTCCCTTGGCACCTATTTCTTTTGGAAGGACAATGAGCATACCTACTATCATGCCATTTGGCACATCTTCATCTATAGCGGTTGCCTCAGTCACTGGTTAGTCCTCTGGTTCCTCATTTAACCAGGTCTTATACTTGGCAGACAAAACCGAAAGGAGTCCGCTGATATGTTGAATAGCCACCTGCGTATCTTTTGAAATCTCTTTTTTCTGAAGCCTCAACAAAAGGATAGCATATAAGGCATGAAGTGCTAAATGAACATCGTTCATCTCCTCTCCTGCATGTAATTTATTACGGAATTCAATCAAGAAAGGTAACACTTTGAAAAACTGTGCATTATACTGAATCTCCTTCGGATTCTGCAAAAGTTCATTGTGCAAATCATTCAGGTCGTTCACTTGATTGATGTTAATCTGCAAATGACCAGACTTCTCCTTATGTTCCAAGCGCATCATCTCAATCAGATTTTCATACCAATCACGAATCTGCTTTTTTACCTCTTCAGGTTGCTGATACTGATCAATGATGTTCTTCTGAATCTGATCGATATCCAATTGATATCCTCTGATGATATCTTCAATCTGCCACATATAGAGGATGTATTCCGCTATATTCTCCTCTTTCTTTTGTTTCGCTATAATCATAATCTTATTTTTTTATCGGAACGATTTTTCCTTTGTCGGTAAAATAAAAAGAATCTGTCGGAGCCACATATTGAAAACATGCTTTCTCCGCATTCCAACTTCTATCATATACACAAGGCTTGATGAACTCACCCGATTTGTTGATGATTCCCCACTTGCCGCCCGTCCAACGCGATTCTAAGGCAGCATCCGTAGCAGAATAGTCTGTCCAAGTTGCATTCATATTAACGGCACATCTCTTTTTCACAAATCGTTCTGCTTGGCAGTATTGTGCAGGCAACACCATCTCCCCTTTTTTGTTTTCAAAACCTACTTTATGCGTCGAATCGTTAAAAACACGACGCAATCCACAAGCAAAGAAGTCTGACGCCATCTCTTGCTGTGCATAACAACTCAATGTGAAAATAAATAAGATTGAAAACAATATTTTTTTCATGAGCCTCAATTTTTATTCATCATCCTCATCATCAGAGAAATCAAAGAAATCATCCTCATAATCAGTAGGATCCATGTATTCATCCAAATCGCGACGTTCTTTTTTCGTAGGGCGACCTGTTCCTCTGTCTCTTTTACCGAATGCACTATACCGACTCATCTCCAAAATCTCCAGTTGCTCCGGTGTCGTCACATTTTCCATAAAATCAGGCACTAACTTAGCACCCATTCTATTTTCAGAAAGAGCCAACACTTTAAATGAGTAAGTAATCGGAGCGCGCTTAATCTGCACCACATCGCCAACCTTGATGTTTCGGGAGGCTTTCACACTATTGCCAGACATCAACACCTTTCCCTTCTTACAAGCGTCAGCAGCCAATGAACGTGTCTTAAACAAACGCACTGCCCACATCCACTTGTCAATTCTCACCTCCGTTTTATCTTCGTTTTTTGCCATATAATCATTTGAATTTTTTCTCTATCTCCTCCTGTGTAATGAAGGTCAAGACCATTCTATTGTCAATTGTATAATCAGGAGACGGTAATGAGAAAAGTTGAGACACCAAGTTCATCATCTCATCTTCCGTCAGTATCTTACCTGCCTTTATGGCGGATGTCTCGGCCAATTTCAAGGCCATCTGTTCTTTCCTGTTTTCTTTCAGACTAGCCCCTTCATTGAAAGAGGACAATAACTCTTTCAGATATTTTTCCGCATCAGACTCCTTACAATCAGCTGGTATGCCGTTAATGGAAAAGGCACCCTTACCCAGATTCGAGAGTTCGAAGCCCAAGAAACTTAATTCTTCTGTCAACTCATCCAAGAGCATGGATTCTGACTCTAAAACGTTGATTAGTATAGGGAACATCAACTGTTGCGAAGCAGCCTTCTGTTGTTGAAGGCAATTCATATAACGTTCATATAAGATCTTCACATGAGCACGATGTTGATCGATGCAAACCAAACCCGATCGCATCACCGTCATGATGTATTTCCCCTTCATTTGGATGTAATGCGTTTTGTTCTCCTCTCCCTCCAGCAACAATGGTTCATTCTCTTGCGGCGGACAAACAAAGCTTGCAGGGTCAAATGGTTCTTGTGGCATATAGGAAGGGACGTCAGGCGATTTAGCCGATTCGAAACCCTCGTAGAGAGACTGCCAATTTTCCGTGTTGGAATTATTCTTCCTTGAATAATGGTAATCACTTCCTCCCGCTCCTGTTTTAAATGGATTATAGGAAGGATCCACATCCACATTCAACGATGTGATAGGCGTTTTAGGGGATGAATTATAAAACCCATTTTCAGAAAAGATATCGTTGCCATGTTCGAAATCTAGAGTAGGCACCACATTAAATTTACCTAACGACTCTTTTACTCCAGCCAATAAGATGGACCATATAGGCTGTTCACTTTCAAATTTGATTTCGGTCTTTGTCGGATGTATGTTCACATCAATGCTAGCAGGGTCCACATCGAAATAGATGAAATAATCGGGAGAGGTACCCGGTTGCACCAATCGCTCGTAGGCCTGCATAACCGCCTTATGAAAATATGGATGACGCATATAACGGCCATTCACAAAGAAATATTGATGATCATTCTGTTTCTTTGCCGTCTCGGGTTTACCCACATACCCACCAATCTTAACAAGGGTGGAATCCACTTCCACTAGAAGCAACTGGGAATTGATGTTCTTACCATAGATGGCTGCGATTCGTTCACGCAAACCACTCTGACGCATTTGATAGATCAGCTGATCATTATGATATAGTTCGAATTCCACCGTCGGATTGACCAATGCAATTCGAAAGAATTCCTTTTCAATATGAGAAAACTCGGTTGTATTAGATTTCAGGAACTTACGACGGGCAGGGACGTTGTAGAAAATATTCTTCACAGAGAAGCTCGTACCATCCGCACACGCGACCGACTCTTGTTTTTCTATCTTTCCGCCATTGATTACCACCATGGTACCCACTTCATCCTCTTTGCGTTTAGTTCTCAACTCCAGTTGAGAAATGGAAGAGATGGAAGGCAAAGCCTCACCACGGAAACCCATCGTGCGCAGAGAGAACAGGTCTTCAGCAGAAGAAATTTTGGAGGTGGCATGACGATCAAAGCAGAGCCGAGCATCGGTCTCGCTCATACCTTTTCCATTATCAATCACCTGAATCAACGTCCTTCCTGCATCTTTGATAATAATTTTTATCGAAGTTGCACCAGCGTCCACTGCGTTTTCAACCAATTCTTTAATCACGGAGGCAGGGCGTTGAATAACCTCACCTGCCGCTATCTGGTTGGCGACGTTGTCCGGCAGAAGATGAATCACGTCACTCATACGAAAACGAAATTAGTTAAAATTTAACAATGTATAAAAACAAGGCACCAATAACAACTGCCAAAATGAGGACTCTTCTCTGTCGTGACTCATCTAACGATTTAGCAGTTTTCCGTTGTTCTTGAAAAACACCCTTTCTCATCATAGTGAGGTTATTAGAGCTCTTCTCAAGTCCTAATTCCGCACGAATACGTCTCTCACGGTTCTCTCTCTCCTCTTTTTTAGGATCGTAATAGATGTAATCATGATGGAACTGTCTGATTTTTGGTTCCTGAAAGAAATTATTAAATATACCCATAGTCAACGATTTTTCATTTTTAAAAACTCAGGAGACATAACGTACACCTTTTTTATTTTTTTGAACAGATTAGAAGCAAAAATAAAATCCTCCAACTGTTCACATCCAGTATCAAATATTTCCTCTTTGGAGCCTTGCCATGCCTTTTCTCCCTTGTATATAAAAGAGATGTTCTCTCCAATTTCCATCACGGAGTTCATATCATGGGTATTCACCACCGTTGTGATATTAAACTCATGAGTAATGTCTTGGATTAACTTATCAATCAAAAGAGAGGTTTTAGGATCCAATCCAGAGTTTGGTTCATCACAAAATAGATATTTGGGATTCAGAACGATGGCACGAGCGATGGCTGCACGCTTCTGCTGACCTCCACTGATTTCTGAAGGATATGAATCTAAGACGTGGGACAATTCAACACGTTCAAGACAAAACCTTGCGCGCTCGATCATCTCATCTTTCGACATGGAGGAGAACATTTCCAAAGGAAACATTACATTTTGAAGAACAGACATTGAATCGAACAAAGCAGAACCCTGAAACAGCATACCTATTTCACGACGCAGGAGATTCAATTCCTTGCGTTTCATATTGGTGATATCCCGACCGTCGTAACATATTTCTCCCGAATCGATTCGATGAATACCCACCACACTCTTCATCAAGACAGTCTTACCCGATCCACTCTGACCTATGATCAAGTTGGTCTTACCCGGTTCAAATACGGTCGAGATATCTTTCAAGACCCTATTCCCGTCGAATGTTTTCTCTACATGTTTAACCTCAATCATAGTAATATCTTTGTTAACATAATATTAAACAACAAAATCAGCACACTGCTATTCACCACGGCATCCGTACTCGCCTTACCCACTTCCAACGCGCCGCCCTTCACTGTATACCCATAATAAGAAGAGACAGAAGCTATGACAAAGGCAAACACCAAACTTTTTATAACTGAGTAAGGTATATAATAGGGAGTAAACGCATACTGAATACCTGATATGTAGGCATTAACTGTAATCATATCAGTAAAGACGCCCACACTATATCCTCCTATCAACCCGACAAACATACTGGTCAGCACCAAAAAAGGAACAATCGAAACGAAAGCAACAATCTTAGGCAAGATCAGATAATTGGCTGAGTTCACACCCATAATATCCAAAGCATCGATTTGTTCCGTAATTCGCATAGTACCCAATTCGGATGCGATGTTAGAACCCACCTTACCAGCCAATATCAAACACAAAATTGAAGATGAAAACTCTAGCAATAACGTATCACGCGTAGCCAAGCCCACCATTGTGTTAGGAAATATAGGATTTTCCAAGTTGTTAATCATCTGAATGGTGATTACCGCACCGATAAACACAGAGATGATAAGCGTTATTCCCAAAGAGTCCAACCCTTGTTTCTTCAATTCTTCGGAGTAACGACGGAAAAACATACTCCAGCTATCAGGTTTCGTGAATGCTCGATACATCAACGAAGCATAAGATCCAACCTTTTCTATCGCGTTCATTATCTTACTTTCTAATTCTTAATTACAAATTCATTCCCCGCATTTATCGCATCTCATCCAACTCGGTATATGTTCCTTTTTTTGCCTCGTTGTTATCAAATGATTTGGAATATTTCTTTTTCAACTCCTTATCATTCAACAATACACCGTCTTTATATTTTAAGACATCCGTTTGCTTTCCTGCATCATCTCTCATAATCCAATCTCCATCTCTCTTTCCATTTTTATAAACGCCCTCCATAACAGGGAAATCGTGTCCTTCATAGAGTTTGTAACTTCCATGCTCTACACCATTCTTAAAAGAAGACTCCGAGTACTTCGTACCATCCTGCAGATAACGTTTATGAACGCCATCTATCTGATCATTCACATACGGAATCTCTTCCATCAAAACACCCTCTTTGGAATAGGTTTTAGAGACGCCATTTTTCTTTCCATTATTATACACCTCTATTAGAGAGACCTTACCCTCAACGTAATAGGTCCACTCCGCATCTTTCTCTTTTCCTTTGTAGCTACCCTCAGCCGTTTTGGTTTTTCCATCCGCTTCATAGATAGTAACTTTTGAACGATCGCCAGACTCATAGATCTGCACAACCTTCAATGCTCCCGTTTCATAGTAACGACGGAACTCACCCACCGGTTTATCATTTTTAAACGTACCCTCGTACATCAGATTCCCGTTTTCGTAGGTTTTCTTCCACACACCCTGTTTCATACCTTTCTTATCCGTCAGATTTTGAGCCGACATAAAACAGAAAGACAACAATCCACAAAGTAATATCACATATTTTTTCTTCATATTCAATTCCTTTATAAACTCATTATATTCATACATTAAAATACAAAAATACAATGTTTTTATTTGGAATCGGCACAAATCAGGAAAAAAAGAGAAAAAGAGATTCTGTACATGTACGAATCTATGTACAATACTCATTTTATCTCCCTAATCGTACACAAATAGTTGTACGCCTCCGTTACTTGACGGAACTGTTCGGTCGCCAATTCCAACTCTCTCACTGTGCAATTTTTCGGCAATGCGTCTGGATGAAACTGTTTGGCTTTCGAACGATAGGCTTGTTTGATGTCTGTCTCACTACAACTGGGTGACAACGCCAAGAGATCGTATGCCATTTTCAAACGTTGCTGTGATAATGTGCGTTGACGGTCGGCTGACTTCTCTTCTTTTTCCTCCTGCTTGTTTTGTTGTTTCTGCTGCTTACGATGCGTGTTGTCCTCTTTCTGATACACTTTTCGCCTTTGTCCTTCATACAAACGATATTCAAACTCATACTCCAACGAAAGCAAATCCCATTTCAACAGTCCAAGCGATTGTGCAATCTGTCGCAACACAACAATCTCCTTCTCTTCTATACCCAAACTATCGTATGCGATGAGAAACAAATAGCGCATCATGTTTCTGAGATTTTCATATTTCAACTTTCTCGCTGATAAAATCTCATCACAGCACATCTCTATAGTTTTCTTATTTGGAGATTTTCTATACTCTATAAGAGCATCGTTCAGAAACCTCTTTATGGATTCCATCTTATAATATGGGAACTGCTCCTTCAAAAACTCCACTGCTATCTCATTTTTTCCACTTGAAGCAACTCCATCCAATTGAATAACCCGTGCAAATAACCTAAAATAAGGAGACGATTCCTTTAACAAAGTTTGCATCAACCTAATTTCTCGAATTCTTTCAAACATAAAACCTCTAATTTTTCTCTGTAATATAACTATTGATTCACACGGATGACACAAAATTACATCTTTTTGTTTGATTAACATTGGCTTGCAACAAATATACCAATCTTTGACCAATAAATTTCTTCCCATTTTGTTTTATCAAACCAAATTTGCAACCGGATGAAATCAACAATGCGATTGAACTCATCCAAACAGAAAAACCATAATATCTTATATTGATGAATATGTGCGTATGCTAATATAATAATGTGTGTATTAAATATAAATGTTTGGGATCTGAGAGGAAATGTGGCGTGTGATGTGAGATTGTATTGAGGCGAAAAAACATGAAAACCAAAAATTAAAACTGAATAAACAAATCACTAAACTAAAATCATAAAACCATGAAACGATTTTATTTACTAAACATTATGCTTTTGTCAGCGCTTTTTTGTGCCAATGCGCAATTAGCGAAAGACAACCCATGTAAGTTTTTGGGAAACATTACAACATCTTACGATTGGCAAGAATATTGTGATCCAAAAGACTGTAATAGAAAGTACACTGATTATTGGAATCAGGTTACGTGTGAAAATGCGACGAAATGGGGATCTGTTCACAGTGGTTGGGGCAAATTCAACTGGACTAACGCTAACAGAACCAGTGACTATTGCAAGGATCACGGTATTATTTTCAAATACCATGCTTTGATTTGGGGATCTCAGCACCCTAGCTGGATCGAAAGTCTTAGTGTAGATCAGACCAAGAAAGCCATCGTAGAATGGTATGATGAGGTGAAGAATCACTATCCCGACTTAGCCATCATCGATGTTGTGAACGAGGCCATTTATTCTGGTGGAGACTATCACTCTCCGTACAAGCAAACCAAGATTATCGAAGCTTTGGGTTCTTTAGCAGAGGATAGAGCAGAAAGAGAAACAGGAAGACGTCCAAGCTACAACTGTAACACCAATGGTTATCCTAACACCAACTCCTATCAATGGTTGGCTGAGGCATTCCGTATGGCTCGCGACCGTTGGCCTGACGCCATCTTGATTTACAACGACTACAACACCTTCCAATGGCAAAAAACCGAGTTCATCAACCTTGTCAACGGTATCAAGGCTTGTGGCGGTCCTATCGATGCAGCTGGAAACCAAGCACACGATTTGAACGATATGAGTGGTAGCCAATTCAAGAGTGCATTGGAGGAGATTCACAACAAGACACAGTTGCCTCAATATATCACAGAATATGATATTGCCAAGAGTGACGATGGAACATTCTTGACTCGTTACAAAGAGCAGTTTCCAATCATGTGGGAAGCCGACTATGTAGCTGGTGTCACCCTATGGGGTTGGATTTATGGTAAGACATGGGTCACCAACGGTTGCTCTGGTCTTGTTAGAAATTGTCAAGATCGTTCTGCTTTCACATGGTTGCAAGAATACATGAAAACAGATGCAGCGAAAAATGCCAAGAGTCCTATCTGCTTAGGCAAACGTTCTGGCATATCCTCTACTTTGAAAGTTTCTGAGGAGACTGTCCAAGTTGGTGAGACTGTTACAATCAGTGTTACTGCTTCTGCGAAAAACGGGTCGGTTAGTAAAATTGACATCTATGCAGGAAACGAGTTGTTGACCAGCAGCAATAACAGCAGCTGTGAATATCAATTCACAATCTCACAAGAAGGCACTGTTATCATCAAATCCATCAGCTATGACAGCGAAGGTAATACAGATGAAAGAACAGCTAGCATCTTTGCATGTAAAGCCAGAGAGCCTTACAACGGAAGCGCAATAGTGATCCCTGGTGTAATCGAAGCAGAAGAGTTCGACAATGGATGTCCAGGATTAGCCTATTTAGACACTGACGATAAGGACGAAGGCGATGCAAAATTCCGGACTGATAATGGTGTTGATATTGTAATAGGAAACAATGGATATGCTATCGGATACACCGCCAAAGGAGAATGGATGAATTATACCATCGATGTAAAAGAAGCAGGATTATATAAGTTGGAAGCTTATGTATCTTCTGGAAATTCTAGCTCATCATTCTCTGTAAGTTGTGGTAATTCATCGGTTGACATCAATGTTCCGATGTTGAAAGAAAACAGTTGGGATGAGTATTCTGTAGTAGAAAAAGAAATAACCCTCCACGACGAAGGAATTCAAAATCTACGTATCGAAATCACCAATCCTTATTGCAACATTGATAAAATCAAACTCTCATGTGCAAGTTGCACAAATGGAATTGAGGATGTCGATGCGGCTGAAAATCTCGGAACATTCAAAGTGTTCACCACTTATGGCATATACGTTGGAGAGATAACAGTCAACTCATCATCAGAACTGAGCTCCGCTGTTTACGATCTAACGAATCAAACAGGTGTCTATCTACTGATCAATGTGGAAACAGCCGTTTCTCAATTGTGTATATCTAAAAAATGATCCCAAACACGTAACACTCAAATAAAAAAATTTTCCTGTAGCAAGGACGAATTTTATTTCGTTCTTGCTTTTTTTTTTATAAAGTTATATATTTGTCATCACTTTAGGTGGGTCCAATAAATTCACCATGAAAAATATAATATTATGAAATGTGCGGATTAATAATCAATAGAACCCGCTTTTACATATAGAGTTGAATTTTGTTTAATAAAAAACATATATTACTATTCATCACGCTTTTCTCCTTAGCGTGTCAAATAGCTTTTTCAGCTACTGAGTATGGTATTTTTGACCACTACACGACGAAAGACGGGCTGATTTCAAATCGTGTTTTCTCTATCGATCAAGACTCCAACGGGTTCATTTGGTTGGGAACGGATTTCGGATTGGATCGTTTTGACGGAGAGTCTTTCATTCATCATCGAAAAAACAATTATTCATCTCTAGACAGAGAGGGGTTCCTTTTCATTCATGCTTTACCCAATGGTAGAATCACAGGAGGTGGTTACTACGGTTTCTTTGTGGAGTACGATCCAGTCAAGGATATTTTCCGCAGCGTTATGCCGGAAGAGTACAACGAGACTTTCTACAAAGAGACCATGGAAGTCTACATAAAAAATGGAAAACAATATGCCTACTCTAGTTGTGGAGCTTATACCTACGATCCTAAAACAGAATCTTACTCAAGCGAGAACCATCTATTCCGTGCCACTCGCAACCTCTTCGTCAGAGCAATGCACATCGACCAAAAGAAAAGATATTGGTTGGGTTCGATGGACTCCATGATGGTTTTTTCTGCTGCAGGAAAACTACAACTCCGTTACAAACCAGAAGGAGATGCCTGCAGTTTCGTGAGAACCATGTTACCATTGAACGATTCCCTTCTACTGGTTGCCTCCCAAACTGCCGAAGTATGGATATTCAATACAAACCAAACAGACATTCAACCTCCTCGTGTCATAAAAACACCATTTGATTGTATAACAAACATCATATGCGATAGACAAGGTCGTTATTGGATCGCCACCGATGCTCATGGTCTATGGTATACCGACGATTTCCTTTGCGCAGATCCGCAATTCACCAACCTCAGACCATTCAACGCCTCCATCGATGACGCTCAAAAAATTTATTGTATCAAAGAAGATGACAAGGGTGACATCTGGTTTGGAACACAA
>JAFRNH010000010.1 GCA_017430235.1 Paludibacteraceae bacterium
CAGATAATAAAGCAAGAATACAATCGTATTCCATACTAAGTAGGGAATCAGCAGTGAATGCAGACGACGATGGAGTTTCTCATAATAGACACTCTTCGTAAATTGGTCTATGTTGATAAAAAAGAGATAACCGAATATGATAAAAAAGATAGGTACGCACAAGCAGAAAAGGGATTCAGAAAGGAATCCATGAAACACATTAAAATGTCTATAAGCAGCTAATCTAACTGGTTGACAATGAAAAACAGGCGGATTGCAATGCATAAATACAATCAGCACACAAAGGGGAAGTCTAATGTTTGAAATCAGCGACCGCATAGACAAAAAAAGGGTTGCCTGAATAGACAACCCTCTATATTATCATCTTAATTATTTTACATTACCAACCTTGATAAGGTACTCAGCAATTTGAACAGCGTTCAAAGCGGCACCCTTCTTGATTTGATCGCCCACCAACCAAAGAGTAAGGCCATTTTCACAAGCCAAATCCTTACGGATACGACCTACATAAACATCATCCTTACCAGCCAAGAAGAGAGGCATTGGATATTTCTTGTTAGCAGGGTCATCCATCAATTGGATACCTTCACCCTTTGAGAAAGCCTCGCGAGCTTGTTCTACGCTGATAGGCTTCTCAGTTTCAATCCATACAGCCTCAGAGTGAGAACGAAGAGAAGGAACACGAACACACATAGCAGAACAATTCACATCGCTATGCATAATCTTCTTCGTTTCGTTAAACATCTTCATCTCCTCTTTTGTATATCCATTGTCAGTAAAGACATCAATCTGAGGGATTACATTATATGCCAATTGATAAGCGAACTTATTAACCGTCACAGGTTTGTTGTCCAACACTTCACGATATTGTTGTTCCAACTCTGCCATAGCAGCAGCACCTGCACCACTGGCAGCTTGGTAGCTAGCCACGTGAATACGCTTGATGTGACTGATTTTCTCAAGAGGTTGAAGAACAACCACCATCATGATGGTAGTACAGTTAGGGTTGGCGATAATGCCTCTCGGACGATTCAATGCATCCTCAGCATTACATTCAGGCACTACCAATGGCACATCAGCATCCATACGGAAGGCACTTGAGTTATCAATCATCACAGCGCCATACTTTGTGATGTCAGCAGCAAACTCTTTTGAAATACTTGCTCCTGCAGAGGTAAATGCGATATCCACACCCTTGAAGTCATCGTTGTGCTTCAACTCCTTTACGGTATATTTCTTTCCCTTAAACTCGTAAACAGACCCTGCACTTCTGGATGATCCGAACAAAACTAAATCATCCAACGGAAAATTTCTTTCTGCTAAAACACGAAGGAACTCTTGTCCGACTGCTCCACTCGTTCCAACAATTGCTACTCTCATTCAATTATTTTTTGTTAATTATTGTACAAAAATCGTTACAATATCATTTTTTATCCATAATTTTGCAACGCCTGTGCAAAGATAGTTTATAACAAATAAATATCTGTAAAATGAGACAAAGAATTTTATCTGTTTTTGTGGGAATCTTTTTCACAATGGTAATGAACGCTCAAATTTCTGAGCATTTTTCAACGGGAAACCTCTCTTCCTCGTGGGGTGGAGAAACTTCCAAGTTTGTTCTGGAAAATGAACAACTACAACTAAACGACACTATGAAAACTGGATCGGCCTACCTCTCTACCTATTCAACGGCCATCGACAACGGCTCCTGGGAAATGCACCTTCAAATGAAGTTCAAACCCTCTGGCTCCAACCTTGTTCGCTATTATCTGACTAGTAACAGCCCGATCCTCAACGAGGGATTGGAGGGTTACTACATCCAAATCGGTAACACGAACAAACAAATCTTACTCTACAGAATGAAAGGAACTTCTTCCAAAAAGATTGGAGAGAGCATCGAAAACCGACTTGACACCTCGTTTATCGACCTTTCTCTGAAAGTGGTCAGAGGTCCCAACGCCGAATGGAAGGTCTACTCCAAACTGAACGATGAGAGACAATTCTCAGAGGAGTTCTCCGTATCCGACTCCACCTACCTGACTTCATCATTCACAGGCATCTATTGCAAATACACCAAATCGAATATAAACAAAATCACTTTCGACGACATCATCGTAGAGGGTGATGGGAAGGAAGACCATGAACACCCATTCATCAAATCCTTCACTCCCACCGACACGTTGCTAACCGTACAATTCTCCGAGTGGATCAACGAAGACTTTTTCCAACTAAGCATGAATCCGCAACTCGACTTTACGTCCGAATGGAATAATGCACATAACCAACTCTCCATCCGTCTGAACGATTCCGTGAAAAGCGGACAAAAATATGAATTGAAAATGGACGACATACGCGACTTCAGAGGAAACTCCTATGATACGTTAGTGAATTTTGCTCATATCGACGAAATTGAGGCGCATGACCTGCTCTTCACCGAAGTCTTGTTCGTACCCAACAGAGAGGGAAGCGAATTTGTGGAAATATACAACAAGAGCGACAAGGTGTTAGACCTCTCACTGTTGAAATTCTCCACCCGCAAATCAAACGATTCATCGCTCTATTCAGCAAAAAAAATTGCATCGGAGCCTTGTCTGATATTTCCAAAGGAGATTAAGGTGCTGACCAACAACAAAGAGGGAGTCACCGCTTTCTATCAATGTGAAGAAAGTGCCTTCATCGAGATGAGCTCCTTCCCTTCACTTCGTAATGAAACAGGGGCTATTGTGCTATTCCGTAGCACAGACTCGCTTATCATCGACAATTTCTATTACGAAGCAGCAATGCACGAAGAGAATGTTCCAAACAAGGGAACGGGAGTCTCGCTGGAAAGAGTTAGTGTTGATAGCGACGAATGGGTATCCTCTGCAAGCATAAATGGATATGCCACTCCAGGTTATTTTTCAAGCAATAAGACAACAAGAGAAAACGGTATCGACGACATCCGCTTTGATGCAACGGAGGTATGTTATCCACTCTACGGAGAGGAGCATCACTTCCAACTAAAATATCAATTGGATGCACCTAATTACATCGCAACTATCAGGGTGTATCATACCAATGGTGTGTGTGTAAAAGAGATCATTCATAACGAGACACTCTCTATGGATGGTGTCATTGAATGGGATGGAACCGGCAACAATGGACGTGCGCTTTCAACCGCCCCTTACATCGTAAGGATGGAGGCCATCAACGCGCAGTCGGGCAGACATATCACTCGCTCATTTGTTGTATTGATTTCACGTTAACGGAGTGTCCTTCGGACAGAAATCTTACAAATCTTTGCAAATCTAACAAATATGTTTTCCTATGGATTTGATTGCCGAGATAGATTTGTATGATTTGATTAGATTTGTGTGATTTCTCGCGAAGCGACTCTTAATAGATTAATACCTATTTCTCTCATAACGGAGTGTCCTTCGGACAGAAATCTTACAAATCTTTGCAAATCTAACAAATATGTTTTCCTATGGATTTGATTGCCGAGATAGATTTGTATGATTTGATCAGATTTGTGTGATTTCTCGCGAAGCGACTCTTAATATATAATACCTATTTCTCTCATAACGGAGTGTCCTTCGGACAGAAATCTTACAAATCTTTGCAAATCTAACAAATATGTTTTCCTATGGATTTGATTGCAAAAATAGATTTGTATGATTTGATCAGATTTGTGTGATTTCTCGCGAAGCGACTCTTAATAGATATAATACCTATTTCTGTCCGTTAAAAATTGAAATAGGTTGATGGATTGAAAACGGAAGGAGGATGGTCAAGCAAAGTGGCCATCCTCCTTTCATAATTTTCAAACATGAAATTAAGAACTGTCAGGGACGGACAATAACTGAACAGAAAGGCCCATTCACTTAATGTACGGGCGAATAACATTCGCCCCAATTCATCAACAATTTGTCGTTGATGTGCAATACAAACAAATAATATATATCATTAACATAAATCAATAAATCATTAGAGAGGGTGAAATAAATGTTAATTTTTTTGAATCTGTATTACCTTTACAATAATTTTAGGACACAAAATCATCGCAAAGTATTCTGGTGTTCAGGTATTTTGATATAAAGAATAAGGGGAATAATAATATAACGTTATGAAGAAAATATTTACAGCTTTCATGATGATGCTCTGCGCCGCATGTGCGGCGAGTGCGGCTAATTATCTGACCTTTACGGCAGAGGAGGATAGTTCTACGTTTGGAATAGTCTACGACTGGGCGGGTCTCTTGCCATCAAATGGTTGGCCAGATATACAATACTCCTTAGACGGAGGAGAGACATGGTCAGAATTGGCGATCGGAGATAAAATCATATTGGCAAAGAAAGGAGATAAGGCTCTAATTAGGGGATATAATGAAAATGGAATGGGACATTGGTCAACCTGGGAGGGGTATGAATATGAAACTGAGAGTAATTACCAATACAATTACACTCAATTCGTCATGACGGGTGCTATTGCCGCCAGCGGTAGTGTGATGAGTTTGATTGACGGCATAGGCGAAACTCTTGTTGTCCCTAGCG
>JAFRNH010000067.1 GCA_017430235.1 Paludibacteraceae bacterium
ATTAGCGTATGACCATCCGTCGAATCCTTTTTCAAAACTTGGATTGATGATTAGTTGGGTGACGTCGGATGGGTGTTCCATGGTGGCATTTGCCAGTTCGTAGCTGACCAATGCGGCTTGAATCGCTTTGTTCTCATTGAAGAGATCTGCGTATGAAGCAGAGGTGTTGTCGCATACTAGTTGTGCCTTGTCGATGGCAGCTTTTAGATTGTTGGACTCTTTCCCTTCTCCATTGCCATAAGTGGAATTAGCGGATGAAAGGGTGTTTTTTAATTCTGTTCGAATATTGGATATCAATGTGTTATTGTTTCCGACAAGAATAATCTTAACAAAGTCGACCACCACTTTGGCAGAGTTGACCGAACCACCAGATGCCCCTTTGAAACCGATTTGCACACGTCCTTCCGTAGCAGAAGAGAGCGTGAAGGTAACTTCGTCGAGAGTCCAACTATTCATATTGAATGAACTGACAGAGGATAGGTGAGAGGAACTGTTGCTATTGTTGGGAATCCATCCCATTAGACTGGCACCATTGGCGGAGTTGCTACCATTATAGAAGGCTGCTTGCAACTTGTAAGAACCGGCAGGAAGAGTCACATCTTGATAGTATTTGAGGGTTTCGTCCCATCCCGTACTCAAAGCCAGACATCCACCTTTGGATCCATCATATCCTGATGAGGGAACCTTGCCATTGGTGTTGAAAGTCTTGGCGGTACCAAGCTCATAGATGCCTGTAACAGTATAATCCACCCCGATATCTTTATTCCAACCATGGATGGAGAGTATCTCTTGAGATACGTTTCCATAATCGGAGACTTTATAATCATAATAGTTGGCGTCATCGAATCCTGCATTTTGCAAATATAGGTCGGTGATGTCAATATCAGCTTTCACAAAGGAGTGACACATCAGAAACAAGGTGAAAAAGGATAAAATGCGTGTCTTCATGATTCTTATAACTATTAAGGAGGGTTCTATAAATTCATTTCGTGGAATTTCGGTGGTGACACGACGTTCCGCGTCTTTGTGGTAGAGACGCGGCGTGCCACGTCTCTATGGTGGGGACATGACATTCCGTGTCCGTTGTGTCGTGTCCGACAGACAAATATATACCTTTTTATTCAAGTTATGTATCTGACATTCGAAAATTTTACAGAGCAAGTAATATTAGTAATATGTTTGAAATACAGATAACGCTGAATCCAGTGATGAGCAGTTTCAGCAGTTTCTTCCCAGAAAAGACGATTCCGTATATCATCTTTACGAAATTATTACTGATGATGGCTTGAAATGCAGCTAATATCAGCAGAGATTCTGTTACGTTATGTTGTGCTTGGAAAAGATTGATGATAAATGGATTGATGTCTGTGACTCCGACGATGATGGAGAGAATACGGAGACCACTATCACCAAAGTAAAGAAGGGCATAATGAGTGACCAAAGTAAAGGCGATGAAAAGGATAGCGAAAAGAATAGCCACCTTAAATTCCAGTGGGTTCTTTTCCTCCTCTTCGATATTGTTTTGATCCTCTTCTCCCAATTTGTCTTTTTTGTTCTTCATGTAAAAATAGAGAGCAACCAAGGCGGTGATGGCAATCATGATAGCGAATAGATACCAGTATTTCAGCATCAACGTAAGATTGAAGATACCTAATAAAATAAGGATTTTGAAGTACATCATGGTGATGGCGCAGAAGATGGCAGCGGCATATTCCGATAGTCCTTCATTTTTATCCTTTGCCTTTTTTGCTAGGATGAGGCAAGTGGCAGTACTGCTATAGATTCCACCTAAGATACCCGTTATGATGACACCGCCATTAGGGAAGATGTATTTCTTGACGAGATAACTGGCGTATGAGATACCTGATATCACCACAGTGGCAAGCCAAATGGTATAGGGGGTGAGCCCAGAACCTTCGATTAGTTCATCTTTGGGAAGTATCGGCAGAATAACGCCTGCAATGATTAGAAACTTAGCCAGATTGATAAACTCCTCATCGTTCATGTTCTGTGTGAAACGGGTGAATTTTTCTTTCATCTCAGACAGAATCAGAATGGATACAACAATCAATAAGGTGATTGTGATGGACATCTTATAGGTGATGGGTGCTAAACAATAGGTGATGAGGGCAATCATGATGGAGGTGATACCCATGTGGTTGCGGACAAATATTTTGTGCGCATACATGATGCTTAATAGTAGGGTTAATGCTGCACCACCACAAAGGAAGGGCGTCAGACAATCACCACCAATCACATAGAGGATGTAACCGAAAATGCCTATTAGGGTGAAGGTCCGATCCGAACCAAAGATTTTAGGCTCATCACTGTTCTTTAAGTATAGTTTCCGTTGCGATAGTCCGATGACTAATGATAAAACGGATACCACAATGAAGTTGATGAAATCGGTGGAGAGTATGTTTGTCGTTTCCATGATGTTTAATTCGTTTTGCGAAATTGTAGAGACGCGGCGCGCCACGTCTCTGTCGGTTCGTTTGTAACATTGTAGAGACGAAATGCATTGCGTCTCATTTGTTAATTCATTTTTTGCGAAATCGTAGAGACGCGGCACACCACGTCTCTACCGGGTTATTTCTGTCGAATAAAGATGTTGACAGGTGTTCCCGTCAGTTCCCATTGTTCACGCAACTTGTTTTCAAGGAATCGTTTGTAAGGTTCCTTGATGTATTGAGGCAAGTTGGCATAAAAGACGAAAGAAGGAATCTGAGTGTCGGGCAGCTGACTCACATACTTTATCTTGATATATTTTCCTTTGATTGATGGAGGAGGATAGTTCTCGATGAGCGGCAAGAAGAATTCGTTCAATTTGCTTGTCGGAATCTTTCTTTTCTTGTTCTCATACACCTCTTTGGCCGTCTCCAACACTTTAAAAATACGTTGTTTGGTAACAGCGGAAGTAAAGATGATAGGGAAGTCGTCGAATGGGGCGAAACGCTCGCGAACCGCTTTTTCCATGGTAAGCGTGCTCTTCGAATCTTTTCCTGTAATCAGATCCCATTTGTTGATACAAACGACGATACCTTTTTTGTTCTTTTGAATGAGTTGCACGATGTTCATATCCTGAGCCTCGATACCACGAGTGGCGTCAATCATCAGAATACAAACGTCAGAATCTTCGATGGAACGGATAGAACGGATAACAGAGAAGTACTCGATGTCTTCCGTCACTTTTCCCTTCTTACGAATACCTGCAGTATCCACTAAGTAGAAGTCGAACCCGAATTTAGTGAATCGGGTGTTTGTACTATCTCTTGTCGTGCCTGCAATATCAGTCACGATGTATCTATCTTCTCCGATGAAAGCGTTGATAATGGAAGACTTACCTGCATTTGGACGACCGACAACCGCAAATCGAGGTAGATCGTCATCCATTGCTTCCTCCACTTTTTTAGGCAGTGCTTTGAGGATATTATCCAGCAAATCGCCCGTGCCAGAACCTGAAATAGATGATATGTTGTTAGGGTCGCCCAATCCCAATTTATAGAACTCTGCAGAGTAGTATTGAGCTTCTATATTATCCACCTTATTACAGATTAGGATAACAGGTTTCTTGTTTTGTCTTAGAATTTGAGCCACCTGTTCGTCTAGGTCGGTGACACCACTCATCACGTCTACGACAAAGAGAATCACGTCGGCCTCTTCGATGGCGATTTTCACCTGTTTGCGTATCTCTTCTTCAAAGATATCATCCGAATTGACCACCCAACCACCAGTGTCGACGATTGAGAATTCTTGTCCGCACCATTCCACTTTGCCATATTGGCGGTCGCGGGTAGTACCAGATTCATCGTTGACGATGGCGCGACGTGTTTGGGTGAGGCGGTTGAATAATGTCGATTTCCCCACATTGGGTCTTCCTACTATAGCTACTAAATTACTCATAATAATACGCTGTTTAAATAAATGAAAAGAGGTCTGTTATTCGGGTTGGTAGCCAAACTCTTTTAATTTTTTGTCTTTGTTTCTCCAATCCTTTTCCACTTTGACAAAGAGTTCCAAAAAGACTTTCTTTTCAAAGAAAGCTTCGATGTCTTTTCTGGCTTCCATACCAATCTTTTTCAGCATTTTGCCACCCTGACCGATGATGATTCCTTTTTGTGAGTCACGTTCAACAAAGATTACAGCATTGATGCGAATCAGTTTGTTATCTTCCTTGAATTGCTCTACAACGACCTCTACGGAATATGGAATTTCCTTGTCATAATTAGTTAAAATCTTCTCGCGAATGATTTCGGTGACGAAGAAACGAGCAGGTTTGTCGGTCAACGCATCTTTCTCAAAGAATGGAGGAGAGTCGGGTAGTAGATCCTTGATTCTTTTCAGAAGATAGTCGAGATTGAAGTTGTTTTGAGCGGAGATTGGGATGATTTCAGCTTCTGGAAGCAGCGCTTTCCATTTCTCCACGAGTTCAATCAGTTTAGGTTGGTCTGTCAAGTCAATTTTGTTGATGACCAAGATGACAGGAGCCTTTTGTTTCTTCACTTTCTCTAAGAAATCTGCATTTTTCTCGGCGTTTTCCACCACGTCAGTCACATACAGAATGACATCAGCGTCGGTTAGGGCGCTGTTGGAGAAGTTGAGCATCGATTCTTGAAGCTTGTAGTTGGGCTTCAAGACACCCGGTGTGTCAGAATAGACGATTTGAAAATCATCACCATTGACGATTCCCAAGATCCTATGACGAGTAGTCTGAGCTTTAGAGGTGATGATGGATATTTTTTCTCCCACCAAAGCATTCATAAGAGTGGACTTGCCAACATTTGGATTACCCACAATATTTACAAAACCGGATTTATGCATATTAATAGAAAATTTTTGCAAAGATAAGGAATTTGTTGTGGATGTTAAAATTTGAGGAGGGGATTTTCTGAAGGATTGACCGCTGAGCGACTCGCTTACCGTACAGAGCAAAGCGTACAGTTTAATGCGCCAGCTTGCCCGAAATGCGGAAAACCAATGATCAAACGTGTGGCGAAGAAGGGTATAAATGCCGGTAATGAATTTTGGAGTTGCTCGAAATATCCAGAATGCAATGGGTCGATGAAGATGGTATGATGAAATAGAGTGCACTGCCTTATTTTCTCCCTTATTTTTCACTTATCTGTTTTTCTTTTTTTATAATTTTGCATACGGATTAAAAATTTAAAATAAAATGTTCAGAACAAAAACGTGTGGCGAACTCACGATAGCAAATGTGGGTGAAGTCGTTACCTTGGCTGGTTGGGTTCAGAAATCCAGAAAAATGGGTGGTATGACCTTCTTAGATATGCGTGATCGCTATGGCATCACTCAGGTTGTGTTTAACGAAGAGAAAGATGCTGCTTTGTGTGAGCAGGCTAATAAGTTGGGCCGCGAATGGGTGATTCAAGTAGAAGGTACGGTTGCAGAAAGAAGCAACAAAAATAAAAACATCTCTACGGGTGAAATCGAAATCATTGCAAATAAGTTGGTGGTGCTTAACGCTTCTGAAGTGCCTCCATTCACTATCGAGGATAATTCGGATGGTGGCGATGACCTAAGAATGCAGTATCGTTACTTGGATATCCGCCGTAATCCTGTTCGTCAGAACTTGGAACTACGTCATAAAATAGCTTTCGAAGTACGTCGTTACTTAGATAGCCAAGGTTTCTTGGAGGTGGAAACTCCCGTTTTGATCAAATCTACTCCAGAGGGTGCACGCGATTTTGTCGTTCCTTCTCGTATGAATCCTGGTCAGTTCTATGCCTTGCCTCAATCCCCTCAACAGTTTAAACAACTTTTGATGGTGGCTGGTATCGACCGCTATTTCCAGATTGTTAAGTGCTTCCGTGATGAAGACCTTCGTGCCGATCGTCAACCTGAGTTTACTCAGATCGACTGCGAGATGTCATTCATCGAACAAGAAGATGTGATCAATATGTTCGAGGGTATGATTAAACATATCTTCAAATATGTAAAAGGTGTTGAATTCGACGGACCATTCCCTCGCATGACATGGCATGAATGTATGCGTCTCTACGGATCAGATAAGCCTGATATGCGTTTCGGTATGACGTTTGTTGAGTTGAAAGACTTGACGGAAGGACGTAACTTCCCTGTGTTCGATGCAGCTAAGTTTGTTGTTGGTATCTGTGCAGAAGGATGTGCTTCTTATACAAGAAAACAATTGGACGGACTAACAGAATTCGTAAAGAAACCACAAGTAGGAGCCAAAGGTTTGGTATATGTTAAATATGAGGCTGACGGTTCGCTAAAATCAAGTGTTGATAAGTTCTATTCACAAGAAGACTTGAAGAAATGGGCAGAGCGTTTCAATGCTAAACCAGGAGATTTGTTGTTGATCCTTTGTGGTGAGGATGCAGACAAGACACGCAAGCAGATGAATGAGCTCCGATTGGAGATGGGAGAGCGTTTGGGTCTTCGTGATAAGAATAAGTTCGCTCCATTGTGGGTGATCGACTTCCCATTGTTTGAGTGGAACGAGGAAGATCAACGATTCTATGCAATGCACCATCCATTCACGAGTCCGAAATTGGAGGATGTACAATACTTGGATAGTGATCCAGGTCGAGTACGTGCTAATGCGTATGATTTGGCTATGAATGGAGTAGAGTTGGGTGGAGGATCCATCCGTATTCATGATTCAGCATTACAAAACAAGATGTTCGAGTTGCTAGGATTCACACCAGAAAAGGCGATGGATCAGTTTGGTTGTTTGATCAATGCCTTTAAGTATGGAGCACCCCCTCACGGAGGTTTGGCTTTCGGTTTGGATCGTGTTGTCTCAATGTTGGCAGGTTTGGATTCAATTCGTGATTGTATTGCTTTCCCTAAGAATAACTCAGGTCGCGATGTGATGATTGATTCACCATCAGAGATTGATGAGCAACAATTGAAGGAGCTTTGCTTGAATGTTGTGAAAGAGTAAAAGAATTTATTTTATAAATGTGTAAAAACATCTACGTTCGGAAAGGGACGTGGATGTTTTTTTTATGAAAACTCTAGACTGTGTTTGTTGAGTGAAATACTACATTTGCAGTCTTCTCGCTTACTGCCCATAATAACTTATTCTGCACTTCTTTGAAAAAGAGAATGGTCATTTCATCCGAAGGGTCGTAGTCTATACTTGTTTTATATATATCCTTGATCTGTTGATAGAATACTTTTTCCTCTAATCGTATCTCACGAATCTTTTCTATCAGTTCGCGGAAATAGTTCATGGAATTCCCTTTCCTGAATCGCTCTTCATTCAGGACATAGCCTCGGATGATATAATCGTGCAGTCGCTGTGTGGCCCAGATTCGGAACATCGTACCTTGACGTGACTTTACACGATAACCTACTGATATAATGACATCAAGGTTATAGAAATTCGTTGGCTTGGTAGAAAAATCGGAATTTCCGATTTTTCTTATGCTCTTGTTTTCTGATAGTTCCCCTTCTCGGTATATATTAAGAATGTGTTCGTTAATAGTAGAACGCGATTTCCCAAAGAGTAAACACATCTGGTCAATAGTCAACCATACCGTCTCATCTTGAAACAATACATCCACTTTTACATTACCATCTTCCGACTGGTAAAGCACTATTTCATCTTGTATAGGTACTATATTATCGCTGTTTATATTCTTATCTTCTGTCATATCTCTTATCTTTTACCTCCGTATCCTCGCAAATAGCAAAGATTTTGATTTTGTTCATTTTAAGTTCTTGTGTTCAATAATAGTTTGATGATGAATAATAATCTATTCACTTTCAAATTCCGTACAAAGATTTCCATCGTATTCATTCCTCCTGTTCATAATAATAAGAGTAATCGATACCCTTCATGAAAATCTCGCGGTCATCTATCTTGTCGGTCATTGCACCTTGAAGCAAGGACTTGATTGAACGGGCATCCGTCATACTTAAACGCATGGATTCTAGGTAGTCCTTCTTGTTTATCTTGCTCCAATCCACACAAATCTTCAGACGTTTCTTGAAAATCAAGTCGAGCCAGATGCGTGTACTGCGTCCGTTGCCCTCCATGAAAGGATGTGCCACATTCATTTCCACGTATTTGTTCACTATCTCATCAAATGTTGTCTCTGGCATGTTCTCAATGATTCTCAAGTTTTTCATCAGATATTCTGCACGACAAAACAACGTACCATCCTTCCAAATCGTCTTGGTACGAATCTGACCCGCAAAATCGTATAGTCCTCCGAAGAGATAAGCGTGAATTTGTTGCAGACACTCAATAGTTCCAGGTTTCATACTGTCAAGCAGTCCACTCTCTACGAGAGTATAGGCTTTCTTTTTACTTTGTCCGTCAATGCTATTGTCACTATAAGTGAACCAATTAAGAAAAGCATTAGCCCGATTATTAGGATAGTGTTGAGCAACGGTCTGTACACATTCTGCGTCGAGTGCGTCAGCAAGTCGCTGTTTGCCGTCGGGTGCCTCGAATTTGAACTGGTTAGTGACACTAACCAGTTGAATTCCCTCTTTAGCCATCTTGACTTTAAGGTATTTCCAGTAGTTACGACATTTTGTGTAATCCTCTTCATCATTTATAGCACGTACAATATCTGTTGCCGAGAACCACCACTTACTGTGTTCCTCGTCCCAAACGGCTCGCACCTCCCGGTCGTTGAAAAAGCGTATCGATTTCTTGCTTTTCTGTGTAGGCATACAATCTCTTTACCTTATTATTTTGTAAATTTAAACGTTAATCAAAAAAAATACATAAAAAAATTCCAGAAAATTTTTGTGAGAATAAAATTATTTGTAACTTTGCAGTACAAAGTACTTTTAAAATTAATTATCAGTATGGAAAACAAAGAAGTGATCAATACGTTATCCGAGATTCGGAATATGATGGAACGCTCGACCAAGGTGCTGTCATTAAGTGGTATATCGGCATTTGTAGTAGGTATATTGGCGGTGGTGGCATCGTTTGTGGCAAAAAGCATATTAGAGAATGGGTGGTTGCATGTGTACAAGGTGAGGAGTTTGATGATAATGGCCATTGCTTTGTTCGTTATATGTTTTGCTACGGTTCTTTACTTTGCCAAAAGGAAAGCGGAGAAAAATGGGTTGTTGTTCAAATTTGACAAAACGGTTCGGAAGATGCTTTGGAGTTTCTTCTTACCACTTATCATCGGAGGTGTATTGTGTGTAGGATTGATATATCAAGGCCATTATGGATTAACCTCCTCATTCATGCTGATATTTTACGGATTGGCGCTTGTTAATTTGTCTAACTTTACTTTTTCAAACATCAAATACCTTGGATATGTACAGTTGGTTCTGGGATTGGTTGATTTTCTGATGATTCAACATTCTTTGTTGTTCTGGATGATAGGATTTGGTGTTTGCCATATTATATATGGTATTATCTTTTACTTCATGTATGAAAGAAAGAAAAAAGGGGAGGAGTGATTGACTCTGAACTGAATGAGTAAACATCAGTAGATCAATTTATTGAAATTCAATAAAATATGAATTTGGATTTAAAAAATATTAATAAGGCATTCGAAAACAAAGTTCGATTGGGCATCATGTCGGCATTGATGGTGAATGAAGAGTTGGATTTCTCCTCTCTGAAGTCGCTGTTAGAACTTACGGATGGTAATCTGGCCAGCCATACGAGAAGTTTGGAAGAGATGGGCTATATTCAGTCGAAAAAGCAGTTTGTGGGACGAAAACCGAACACGACTTATGCAATCACACCTGAGGGACGTGTGGCGTTTACGGACCACTTGAATGCACTGGAGTCTTTTTTTAAAAAATCAATGGGAAAATAACAAAATTTTTTTTAATCTTATACTTTGAAATTCAAAGTACTTTTAAAATTTAAGGATATGGAAAATGTAAATGAAATGAATAAAGCAAAATTGAATGTTGCTTCTAATCCAAACAAGAGATTGATTTTAAAGTCGATAGCAATAGGTATTATTACGTTGTTGCTACTTATACCCATAAAGATGGTGGAGAGTTTGATAGAAGAGCGTGAATACACGGCAAGAACTGCTATGAGAGATGTGTTTGAACAGTGGGGTGACGAGCAGTTGATTATTGCGCCGACTATCAATTACGATTTAAAAGTAAGGTATTGTCATATGGAGGGAAACGAGAAAAAATATGAGACATACGATCGTCATGTAAAATTGCTCCCTGAAGAATTGAAAATCAATGGAACCGTCAATTCGCAGCAGTTGAAAAGGGGAATTTATGAGATTGTAACGTATAATGCGCCAATTGAGATAACGGGTAGTTTTGTCTTTTCTGATGAGATTGTGGCTGATTTCGGACGAGATATATCGGATGAAAATGTTCAAATATCTATATCAGACATAAAAGGAATTTCGGAGGAGATAAAATTGATACTAGGAAATGAAACATATACGTTAGTGCCGAAAGGAGAATCCATGTTATCGACGAAAAGATTTTCTGCTTATGTGAATTTGTCGCAATGGAAAGCAGGAGAGAAGGTGCCATTTAAGATGGTTTTGAATCTTAAAGGTTCGCAATCAATAAAATTCCTTCCTATTGGAAAGGAGACAGTTGTTTCGTTGACGTCAAATTGTCATACACCAAGTTTTTGTGGTAATTTTTTGCCAACAACAAGAGAGGTGAAGGAGGATGGATTTAGCAGTGAATGGAAGGTTTCGTATGTAAATCGTGCATACCCTCAACAGATTGTAGGAAATGTGGATCCATCGGAGTTTAAAGAGTCTGAGTTTGGTGTGAATTTGTTGATTCCTGTACAGCATTATCAAAAGACATTGCGTTGTGTGAAGTATGCAGAGTTGTTCGTAATCCTCACCTTTGTGTTGTTCTTCTTCATTGAGATTATTCAAAAGAGAAGGGTGCATCCATTGCAATACACATTGGTTGGTTTGGCGTTGACTTTGTTCTATTCATTGCTGCTCTCAATGTCTGAACATATAGGATTTGTGCCATCATACTGGATTTCAACGATAATGACTGTTGTCTTGATTACGCTCTATTCTGCAGGTGTATTGAAAATACGTAAGACTGCAGCCTACATAGGGGCCTCATTATTCGGACTTTATACTTACATCTTTATATTGATCCGAATGGAAACATACGCACTGCTGGCCGGTAGTTTAGGATTGTTTGTTATCCTTGCAGTGTTGATGTATCTCTCTCAGCGCATCAACTGGTCGAAGGCGGAATAATTATATCTTTTAAATTAAACAACGTGACAGCCAGGGAGTAAGATC
>JAFRNH010000068.1 GCA_017430235.1 Paludibacteraceae bacterium
ACTACAACGGACGTAGCACGCTACGTTCCTACCGTAGAGACGTGGTGTGCCGCGTCTCTATCGTAAAGACGTGGCACGCCGCGTCTCTACAAAAATGAAATTTGCCCACCATTTATTGAACGTTTTTATCTGTTGATACGGGTTGATCCTGAACGCTTGTTGTATCTTTTATAGAATCCAATTTAATCACTTCTCCTATTTGTGCCACGATGACGGGCACTCCACTCTCTATAGAGGCTCTTTGCTCGTTGATGCGCGGCTCATCCCATGCGTGACTGGATAATGGATATTTAGAGTGATGAACCGTAATGAAGCGGTTCGGATGGAGTCCTTTCACCTCTAATCCAAGCTGCTCTGGCAGGGTGTGTATCTGGTTCCAATTGACACTATATTGCCCATTTTCCATGATGGCAAGGTCGATGTTGGGGAATTGTTGTCCGTAACGTTCAAATCGATCTGAGTAACCACCATCTCCCGTGTAGAAGATAGTTCGCTTGGGCGTTTCAATGAGCCATGAGGCTCGCTGGGTCTGCATGGCATCTGTAATGCTACGTCCGGAGAAATGGCGTGTGGGTAGACAATGGAATGTGAAACTATCTGTACTGAACGTGAAATTTTCATTGCAGTCTAATTCCACAATTTGCTCTTTGCTAAATCCCCAATATTCAAAATCTTCACCGATACCTAATGGACAGACTACATGGTCGATTCGATCTTTCAAGGCTGTCACCGTCTCATAATCCAAGTGATCCCAATGATCGTGCGAGATAACTAGATAGTCGATTCTGTCGGGCATCATCTCTGGTTTGTAATAATCCGTCCCTGGAAATGCTTTGATATAGAATTTCACAGGAGAGGCAGCCACCAAGGTGGGATCCACTAACACGTTCTTTCCATTGAGTCGAAGCAAGAATGAGCTATGACCAAACCATACGTATAGATCACTGCTGTCTGGCAGTTGTTTTAAATCGGTCTTTATTAACGGAACTTCCCCTTCTTGTGGTATTACGCGGTCACTCTTCCCTGCACCTGTGACAAATTTGAGCATGGTGCCAACGAAACCACTCTCGCCTGTCATCTTCTCTGTGGGAATCTCATTCTCCATCTGTCCGTTTTTATAGTAGGGCGACTTCTCCATGCGTACCTTCCTCTCCCCTTGTGCTTTTCGCCCAAATTTCGGTTGCTGTAAGAAGATAGCTACGCCGATGGCTGCAATTGATATTAAACTAAGTAGGATATATAACATTGTTCTCAGTTTTTTCATTTTATTTTTCCCCATTTTGTATGCGTTTAGGTAAACTCAATGATGGTGCAGACTTGTCCTCTAATGGATAAGAGAACATAGAAGGCTTTCTCCGTTTCGATGGTTTGTGGTGTTAGCTCATCCCCCATTTTTGCGGCAAGTCTAAATTCTATCCTCATGTTTTTTATAGGGAAATCCATGGGTAGTAGTTCCATGGCTATGCGAACATAGTTGGCATTGTTCATGTGATGATTGTAATCAATGTCGTTTCGCAATACGGGAATGGCAGGATGCTCCTTGGTTTCAATCTCTTTAGGCAGAATGATGCGTCTCTCCAGATAGTTCATCTCTCTGCGTGCTTCCAAATTCATGGTTGCAATGACCTCTTCAGCCACTTTGGCCAGTTTGCCTGTCTCTTTATCAACGAATGCGCCCTGACTCCATGTGCGATAGCAAGGTTGGTTGTTCGCATCGTAGATGAATGTGTTGCGAAATCCGAACATGGATTTCATCTCCCACACGCTTGTTTCAACATGCAGTGCCTCTTTATAGGAGGGAACTCGTATGATCTCCACCTGACGAGAAGCCAATAATTGCGCCATGTTCTCACGTTTGAAATAGTCGGAGACGGCTGGTTCTGTGTCAATCCACATCTCAGAGCAGTCTTGCATCATTTGCAAGGCGCTATAAAGCTTTAGTTTGCCCTCTTCGTCGCAACAACTGGTGGTTACTTTATAATCTAATCTAAACATCTAAAACTGAATAAAGAACAAAACTGTAACACATATTGATGGCAAAAATGACAAAGGTGTACTTGGTGATTACACGATAGT
Source organism: Paludibacteraceae bacterium (assembly GCA_017430235.1). GTDB lineage: Bacteria > Bacteroidota > Bacteroidia > Bacteroidales > Paludibacteraceae > UBA1181. The sequence goes on from JAFRNH010000068.1 coordinate 2,077, forward strand.
CGCCAGCGTTCTGAGCCTTAGCAATGAAGTAGAAAAGACTGATGGCAGGAATGAGGGTTCCGCATACGTAAAAGCGATAAGAAAGACCGTTTTGCAACATAGGAAATTGGTATATGATATAAGCAAACCCTAAGATAATGAGCAGGATCCATCCGTAGAGAATCCATTTAGTCTTTTCTTCACCCAACACCACTGGGAAGGTGTGACATTCCAATTCTCGGTCACCTTTTTGTGTGGCCATATCCTTGATCACTTCAATCAAGAAGGTCCATCCGAATGCCAATAGAGAGAACCATGCCGTGTAGGTGATGTTCTGATTCTGCACATAGGTTAAATCTGGACTCGGCTTGTATTCAATGGATAAGAATTGATTCTCAAAAACTGCCATGATGAGAGGTGTCAGGCCCATTAGCAAGGCAACGATCACGTTACCCAAAACAAGCATTCTTTTGTATGACGATGAGTAGAACCAAAGAACACCCGATATGAGTAGGATGAGCAATGCATAGGTGATGGAACGCGCATTCCAACATAAAAATAGTGTGAAACAGATACCTATGGCGGTAAGGATTGTGTAGAGCGTCATAGCAGTTTGCTTTTCAATCACCTTTCCGACAATTCGGGTGAGCGGACGATTGATTTGGTCTATTTTCATATCGAAATAATCATTGATGACAAAACCACCGGCTGCCAAGAAAACAGTGGCTCCAATGATGTTTATCAGATCCATTAGATGCATGGATGGCTCAATGCCCAACGATTTGGATGAAGGGAGAATGATGAAATAAAACATCATCAGTTCAATGCCTGCAATCAATAGTAATGTGGGTAAATGTAAGAAGCGTGCGTATGTTTTAAATGTTTCCATTACCTTCGTTATTTTCTGATTTTATTTTGATAAAGAGCGTTTTTGTTACCAACCAAAAGCTTCGGAATTATCCATCCAATCGCCATTGGCTTTTAATACTTGTTCGATGACGTCTCTTCCGCATCCTCGTCCCCCCTCTTTTGGTGATATGTAACGGGCAATCGCCTTTATTTCAGGAGCCGCATCAGCAGGACAACAAGGAAAACCACAATGTTTCATCACCTGATAATCAGGTATATCGTCGCCCATATAGAGCACTTCGTCCCATTTCAGGTCATATTTTTTGAGAAACTCTTTGTAGGTGTCCATTTTGTAGGCGGCACTCATGTAGACATCTTGGATGCCCAGTGCCTCGAATCTCTTTCGTACCGATGCCGTGTTACCCCCTGTGATGATAGCCAAACGATAACCTCTTTTTACAGCCAACTGGATGGCATAACCATCTTTTATGTTCACCATTCGCATAGGTTCTCCTGATGGGTGTAAAGGTACGCAATCGGATGAAAGAACACCATCAACATCAAAAACTAAAGCTTTTATCTTCTGTAATTCTTCTTTAAACATTGTGTGATTTTATCGCTAATTCATGAATGGATTTAGACATGACTTTGTATACATCCAACATTGTCGGATTCTCTTTTAACATCTCCTCATGCATTGAGAGAACATTTTTGTCATCACGTACAGCCGGACCCGATTGGGCTGAGATGGGGTCTATGGAATGAACCTTCTCGGCAGTCTCTTCGATGAGAGGCAACAAGACTTCAAAGGGTACTCCCGCCGCTTTGGCGAGTTCCCCACCCAAAGCATAGGCATGGTTGGCAAAATTACATGCGAATACGGCTGCTAAATGAATTTTCTTTCTATCTTCGGAAGAGGTAAAAAAGACTTTTTTAGATAAAAAACGAGTTGTAAACTCAAGTAAATCAATGATTTGTTTGTTTGCTCCTTCTAAAAGGAAGGGAACTTTTGAAAAATCTACCTTTTTTGCCTTTGTAAAGGTCTGCATGGGGTATAAGACACCTCGATTTGGGGTGTATTTTTCCAAAATTTCCATGGAAATACTACCTGCGGTATGCACAAGATTCTTTCCTTGGATGATGGGAAAAGCTTGATCAAGAACTTCTGTTATGACAGCATCTTTCAGTGCGCAGATGTAAAGATCTGCACCTGGTGAGAGTTGGTTGGGATGAGTGGTATAGTCGCACTGCAACTTATCGGCTAAAGTTTTGGCAGAGCTTTCTGTCCTGCTATATACTTGCAAGATGTGAAAATCGGCAGCTTTGAGCGCAATAGAGAGTTGAGTGGCTAAATTACCGCTTCCGATAAAGACTATGTTAGGCTTTTTCGTCATCTTTTATATCATCGATTTCCTCAACATCCACAATTGTTGCATTGTCAGTTATCGAAGATGGATTGGATGCTGCATTTGTTCTTTTTTCTTCAGATTCAGCCTCTTTTTTCTTTTTGACAGAGACGATCAATAGCACACCCAATCCGATGAGTAACAATGGCCATAACAGATGAGCGAAGTCGCCAATGAATCCAGCCAATTCAGGAATCCAAAGGATAAGGGCGATGATACCAAAGATGGATGCTATTTTTGTTTCTTTTCCATATAAAAATATGGCAGCCAAGTAAATAGGGAACATTTTGAAGTCTAACAAAATGTTATTACTTGAGATGACATTGAGTTCCTTCAATAAGAAAAGGACTCCAAAAAGGACTAAGGTGATACCAATTAGGATCTTTCTGTCCTTGTGTTCAAATTTATCTAAAAAAGTTAAGTCCATAACATTTGTTTAAGGTGGGTTCTACAAATTTATTTCGTTTTTTTTGTAGAGACGTGGCGCGCCGCGTCTCTACGGAAGGAACGTGGTATGCCGCGTCCGTTGTGACATTTATTTAACGGTGAATTTATAACAACCTAAAAATTATTCTTCGTTATTTTCTCCCATTTCAGACGTGTTTCGTCGAAAGGATTTTTCTCTTCTGCTTTGTATCCGATGGCGATGATACACTCAATGCGAAGATGTTCAGGTGCATTGATGATCTCTTTCAGATACGCTTCGGTGCTTTGATTTTCTGATTTCATGCGGTTGCGAACCTGAATCCAGCAAGAACCGAGACCAAGGTCTTCGGCAGCCAATTGCAGATAGGCAGCAGCGATAGAAGCATCTTCCACCCATACGTCGCTTAAAGACTCGTCTGCCATAACGATGATGGCAAGAGGCGCTCCGTCGAGGAATTTACAGCCCATCTCGCGACAAACAGACATCTGCAGCAATTTCTCTTGTTCATCCACCACTACAAAATGCCATGGTTGACATCTTTTTGAGGATGGCGCCATCAATGCAGCTTTTAATATGTTATTCAACTTCTCCTCTTCGATAGGACGATCCTGAAACTTGCGAATGCTTCTTCTTTTTTGCGCTAAATCATTAAAGGTATTCATAATCAAAAAATTATATTGGGCGAATTGTCACCCACTTTTTGTACAGATAACTGTTTTAAATTGTTTGTTAGATGGTTTTGTAAGGGACGCAATGTGTTACGTTTGGAATGCAATAGGTTGCGTTAGAGATACAAAATGTTGCATTGGAGACGCAAATTTGTTGCATTGGAGACGCAAAATATTACGTTAGAGACGCAATGCATTGCGTCTCTACTGTTTCAATTGGTCTTGAAAGGCCGTTTTGAATTTGTCGGATACGAACACATGGCTTAGTAATCCGATTCCCACCGTATTAGTCTCTCCGTTCCAAGTACATTCAGTCAGAGAGAATATAAAATAATTTTTTCTTGATACGATTTGGTTTACCGAGGCATCCAACATTTGGTTGCCCAAAAGATTGCCAAACACTTTTCCAAGAGATTTGTTGATATCTTTTTTGTCAGCGGTTTTTTCGTCAATGGCAGTTTGTAGGGATTCCTGCAATTTCTCCTTGACAACTTGTTTGTGGGCTTCCTCAGAAGGATTGGTGACTGCAAACGCTATCACTATGATACCCAATAAGATAAGAATTAATTTGCCTTTCATATTTATCTCTTTTTCAATTTTTTCGCTAAGGTATAAATTTTATCCAATTTTTGCGCTATATTTGCGATAGAAATATGTTAGAAAAATGAAATATTTTAGGTGCGTAGTATTCATCGTAATTTCGGTTTTATCCCTCTTTTCGTGTTCGAAAGTTCAATCCAAAGGTCAGCAATCTGATTTAAAGGAGTTTAAAGCATCTGAGATTATTCGGATGATTGAGAAGGGAAAATCTGTGACGATTGTGAATGCCATTATCTATGATGATTTGGATTTTACAACGGCGGATGAGGGGAAGGTTGTCTCTCCTACTCAACTTTCCGTAGAAATAGTTCAACCTATTTATTTTCAAAGTTGTGTATTTATGGGAAAGGTTTCCGCCAATGGAAACATATCTTCCAAGGGAAGCAAGATAATGATGAAGAAATTTACCCATTTCCGAAGTGATGTCTGTTTTTATGATTGTGATTTTCGCAAGGAGTTGGTGTTTGACGAGTCGATTGTGGATGGAAACATGAATTTTGCGAAGACGATATTTACGGATGTAGCTTCATTCAACCACATGTTGGTGAATGGAACGCAATGTTTTTTCGCTAATATACAAGCAAAATCCTCCTTCCAGTTTATCTATTCCACTATTAGGGGGGATGTGAACTTTATGGATGCTCGTTTTTCAGGTTCTTTTTCAGCTTCTTCATTGGTGGCTAAGGATTTGGTTATGAATAATGTACAGGTGGAAGGCAGAATGAACTTGTCTGAGATGTTACTCTCAGGCATTTTTATGTTTAATTATGGACATTGTGCTAATGATGTATCATTTGCATTTTCCACTTATATGGGACGATTCAGTATGTTGGAAACTACGTTCGATGGAGATGTGACGTTCGAACGCTCTCGTTTCTTTGGAATGGTGAAGATGAATCACTCATCTTTCGCAAAGAAAATGGACTTGAAGGAGTCCGTCTTCTATGAAAAACCAGAGATGGAGGATGTGAAGCGACCTGAGGATGCGGAACCAATCGTTGTGGAACTAAAACAATCAGAGTATATCAAACCCAATTAATAAAACAAAATAAGATTAGAGTATAAATTTAAAATTTAATGTATATGAGTAAGTTTAGAAGTAAGATTCTGCTGTATCTTTTGATTCCTTGTTTCACATTTACTTCATGTGACGAGGAGACAGCAAACGATGTGTTGGCTATTGTTGATGAGATTTTAAATCTGTTTATGGGATATGATATGGAAGATGAAGATATCGATGATCAAGAAAAAGCTGAGGATGAAACAGATGCAGTCATTACAGAACGTTATGTTAGTTGGGAGGCTAAATGCCCTCCTGTAGGTAACCAAGGTGAGTATGGTACTTGTGTGGCATGGGCATCTGCTTATTGCTTCAAGACAACATTGAATGTAATCGATGGAAAATGGAGCGACCCATCACAAGCTTCTCAACAATGTAGTCCTATCGACTTGTGGCACTTGCTCCCATCATCTGGTACAAATGCAAAGGCTACTAATTGCAACGGTTCTACTTTTGAACCTGCTTTTGATGTGATGATTAGCAAGGGTGTGGCTACTATGAGTAGTGTTCCATTTAAATATAATGGTAAGTCAATGAAGATGAATTGCGAAGCTGCTGGTGTGGGTAATTCAGATAATAAATTGGGCGAATACCGTGTTGTCGCTTATTCTGCTGCTTACGGAGGAAAAGCGTATGGTATGACAGTCAACAATATTAAATATTATTTGAAGAAAGGTCCGCTTGTAATCGGTGCTCAGTTGGGTAACCGCTTTATGAAGTGGAACAGCAGTGCAGTACTTGATTATGATGATGATACTTACAATGGTCAACATGCTTATCACGCTATCGCTCTTGTAGGATATGATGATGACAAAAATGCATTCCGTGTACGTAACTCATGGGGTACGGAAGATTGGGGTGATAAGGGATCTATTTGGATTGATTATGACTTCTTTGTTAAAAAATTCTGTTTTGGTGTTTGGACGGCTTCTAACACAACTGGTAAGTTGTCTTCTGCCTCTTTGAGATCTTCAAGCAGTAATGATGTAAAAGTTTCGGTTGTTTCAGATAAGGCAATTGCTAATGGTAAACGCCAAGTTCGTTATACAATTGAAAACAAGGGTAATGCAGCTATTTCAACGGCCGACTACCCTATTTCATACATCCTATTCAAAGCAAAACATTTAGCAATGAGATATGTTGTGATGGATAAGGCTTCAGACGTGGTAATTAACCCAGGTCAATCTGTTGAATTGTCTTACGATTACGCTATTCCTGCTGAGGCAGATGGTGGAAAATATTTCATGCTTTTGATTGCTGATCCTATTGATGAGATTGGTGATAAAAACAGAAACGACAACTTCTTCTTTGTTACAGGTGAGAATGGTATGCCATTCGAGATGACTACTGATCGTAGCTTCAATATTCCTTCTCAAATCAAGGAGGTTCGTTCATTGTGTGATGCTGATAAAAACGCTTATAAGAATGCTGAAATCGAATATTCTTTGAAGAAAGCTGCAAGCAAGAAGTAATACGATATTACAGATCAAAGGTGTGTTCTTATAGATCTCACCTAACGAACAAGGGTGCGTCGTTGTGATGCACCCTTTTTTATGTCAGAATCATCCATCGTTATCAAAAAAAGAGATAGGTTTGGAGGGCAATATTTCAATTCTCTCTTGGTCGATGGGCTTCTCTCCACTTAGCTTTAGAAAGACTTGTGTGGTGGCTATCACATCGTTTTCACAGTAATGAGATATGCGTAGGAAGTCCTTCTCCTGGTAGTACACGCGATAGACGTCCTTTCCCTCCATATCCTCTTTGGGTGATTGAATATTGAGTGCGTTGCAGAGCAGTTTCAATGAGGTGTAATGCTTATAATCGCCGAATTTCCACAGCTCCATTGTGTCAATGATGGGACTCTCCCACTGCTTTTTACGAGCATTGAGGAGTATCTTAGGTAAGGGTATCTCGTTGATGATCATTCTGCGGGCGATATAGGGCACGTCGAACTCGCGGATGTTATGTCCACAGAGCCTATAACCATTCAGTTTGTGCAATATTTGCGCAAATTCTTCCAAAATCTTTCTTTCGTTGTCTCCGAAAAGTGATTTTAAGCGCATTCTACGCTCGTTTTCCTCTTGATAGACAAATCCCATGGTAATGCATGCGATACGTCCAAATTCGGCAAATAAACCCATATCTGGCAGACTGTTTTCAGCGGTACTGTCATCTGAATATTTCTCAGGGGCTCTACGTTTGATCTGATGGTGTTTTTCTTGCCATAGAGAAGCGACCTCTTCTCGTAGTTCGCTATAAAATTCTGTTTGAGAAACTGTTTCAACATCCAGAAATAAGATTTTTTCTATATGCATAATAAATTGGTGGGTAGAAATACAAATAAATGGTAGAAAAACAGCTGAGACTCTTTTTGTCTCAGCTGTTGTATAGGTGAAAGACAGTCTTATTTTTTAGCGGCTGCCTTGTGTTTGCGAGTAAGTGTTTGGATACACTCTCTTCTTGGAATGATGACGGAGAGTCCCTTGTACTCAACCTCTTCTTTGATGATTTGAAGCATCTCATCGTAATTCTTTTTCAAAGGAACGAATACGCGAAGATGTTCTGGTTTCACGCCCAATCCCAAGCAGATGGATTCGATTTTGCCAGTACCCTGAGAGTCCTGACCACCTGTCATGGCAGTTGTTTCATTATCAGAGATGACAATCGTGATGTTAGCGTTTTCGTTTACGGCATCAAGGAGACCTGTCATACCAGAGTGAGTGAAGGTAGAGTCGCCGATAACCGCAACTGCTGGGTACAGACCTGCGTCGGAAGCACCTTTTGCCATTGTGATGGAGGCACCCATGTCGACACAAGAGTTGATGGCTTGGTAAGGAGGCAACGCACCCAATGTGTAGCAACCTATATCGCCGAACACTTTGCTGTTTGGATAAGAACGGAGCACTTCGTTGAGGGCTTCGTACATATCGCGGTGACTGCAACCCTGGCACATTTGTGGTGGACGCATTTTAACAACAGAAGGTTGTTGGTAAGCGATAGTGTTCACTTTACCAAAGGCTTTTCCCACAGAGTCTGGATCCAACTCACCCGTGCGAGGAAGAGTGCCATCGAGACGACCTTTGATAGGTTTGCTTTCAAAGAATCCCTTTAGTTGATTTTCCACGAATGGATAACCATCTTCCAACACCATGATGGTGTCGCACTCTTTTGCTAATTTATCAATTAGCTTCTTTGGCAATGGGTATTGAGAGACCTTTACGACTGGGTAATCGCAGCCATTAGGGAATACTTCATTCAGATAGTTGAAACCGATACCACAAGCGACGATACCGAGTTTTTTGTTTTTGCCATCGATATATTGGTTGTAGATAGAGTTTTCAGACTCTTGCAACATGGTTGCTTGAGCATCTAACAAGACTTGGTATCTACGACGAGCGATAGCAGGCAAAAGTACGAACTGACGAGGATCAGCAGGTACGCTATTAGTGTTTTCATTTTTTGTTGCTCTGCGTTCAACGCCTGATCTAGAGTGAGCCAGACGAGTGACGATACGCATAAGAACAGGGTATCCTAATTTTTCAGATAATTCGAATCCGTTATAAGCCATGTCGTAAGCCTCTTGTTGATTGGAAGGCTCGAACATTGGGATCATGGCGAAGTTGCCATAAAAACGAGAATCTTGCTCATTTTGAGAGGAGTGCATGGATGGGTCATCCGCAGCCAATACCATCATACCACCATTCACACCCGTAATAGCCGTATTGACAAAACAATCGGCGGCAACATTCATACCAACGTGTTTCATGCACACGAGTGAACGCTTACCGGCATACGACATACCCAAAGCACTCTCCATGGCTGTTTTTTCGTTTGAAGACCAATGGCTATGGATATTTCTCTCTTTTGCTTGTTTGGAGTTTTGAATGTACTCCGTGATCTCTGTAGAGGGGGTTCCTGGGTATGCATATACACCAGACAAACCGCCATCTATCGCACCTTGAGCAATAGCTTCATCAGCTAATAATAATTCTTTCTGCATTTATGTCTTTATTTTTTGTTCAAAAATCTTATAGAATGCAAAAGTAAGGAAATTAATTAAGAATTAAGGTGGGTTCTATAAATTAATTTCGTTCGTTTTTTATGCAGTTATTAAGAGTCGCTTCGCGAGAAATCGTACAAATCAGTTCAAATCGCACAAATCTCTTTTAAAGCGACACATATTTGAAGGATTTGTAAGATTTCTGTCCGCAGGACACTCAATATATGTTAAGAGTCGCTTTGCGAGAAATCGTGCAAATCTGTTCAAATCATACAAATCTTTTTTAATGCAACGTTCCCTTTGAGTTATGGTCTTGCAGTTTTTATCAAATCCTCAGTAAGGATCAAAGTACAGTCAACATCGTACTTGTCATCTATACTCAGCTC
>JAFRNH010000069.1 GCA_017430235.1 Paludibacteraceae bacterium
TACCCTCAGCCAAACCTTATCCATTTCTACACACTATAACAGTTCCATTTGATCGTGGATGGAGAACCAGTTTTGCGAAGATAATAAACATCATCAATGAAAGCAAATCTGGTTGTGCTAATTCTTATAACCTCCATTATGAGGGAGGTGTTCCGAAAGGGTGGATTCGTCTTCGTTTATCCGAGGCTTTTGAGATTAATCCAAAGGTGATTGGAGAAGATGACGATGAATGTGCATTTATTCCAATGGCACTAATTCCTGGAGGATACTCGAACGAACTGCGATTTGAAAGAAAAACTTGGACACTGATCAAAAATGGTTTTACTCGTTTTTCGGAAGGAGATATTGGAGTCGCTAAGATATCACCATGCCTTGAAAATCGAAAATCCGTTATTTTTCGTGGATTACCATCAGGCAGAGGTGCCGGTACAACAGAACTGATAATATTCCGACCGGTTCTTGTTACGGCCGAATACGGTCTCCTCTTCTTTAAATCAGAAGAATTCGTAGCGAATTGCCAAGGTACTTATAACGGCGTGGTTGGACAACAGCGTGTAGATATGTCAGAGATAAGAGGAATGTACATAAATATCCCACCAGTCCCCGAGCAAAAAAAGATTGTAGAGACCGTTGAGTTATTATTCAGCTATTTGGATATTATTCAGCGAAATAATGATCTCTAACACTGAGAATAAGGCTATTGTTTTCTGGACTATTCGATGCTGTTCTTCAATTGGCGGGATTGGAATTATAGCCTTCCTTGCATCATTTGTCCCAAGTCTTGGCATCTTTACTCCATACCCACATCGTGCGGTATACTTCAAGAAGTACGGCGAACGAAGAACTAGATTAAGATACTGAGGATCAATCCCATCAATGGGCGTAATAGGTATAATCTCCGTTGTGCAAAACCCATCATCGGGCGCGACAAGAACCTTGTTTAAATAGGTTCTTAGCTTTGAATATAAGATTTGGCCCTTCTTGAAACGATGTCTTATCCCACTAATAATCCTTTCTTTTTTCTCTATCTGATGGAGTAAGCGCCCTGAATCTTTTTCAATGTCCTCCAATTCCAGAACCCACGCACTATCATCAATTTCATCTGCAAGGACAGAGACACACCGTCCGTAATTGGACACTTCGCCCAGAGTGCATAATAACCACCCTTTCGGAACACCTCCCTCATAATGGAGGTTATCGGAAGGATTGAAGTCCGGATTAATGCGTTTCAAGAGTTCGATTGCTGGCTCATCATTAAGGTCTTGAGACACCAGTTTACCATGTATGGCGAGGGTGAGTATCTGGCCTTTTGCTTTTTCACCCATCGCCGAAATGCCTTCCTGATTCTCCTCTATAATGTGGATACATGATAGCCATGTCTGGATTGCTTCCACGATACGTTCTTGCTCTGGTAGAGGTGGTAATGCTATTGGTGTAGAAGATGCTGTTTCTATAGAGAGTTTTGGTTGTGCAACCTGATGGAATCTTAATGAAAAATGATTTTGGGCCACATCCGTCAGCAAAGCATACATCAGATATTTCTTATTGCAAACAATATTTGTGAGTCTTGCAGCATTTTCAGTGAGATTCATCCTGTGGAGCTCTGCGGGGATTTCGCCAACTCGGCCAATCGTCCCTGCTATCGTGAGATACAGGTCTTCTTTTTCAATGATATACCGACTTATTTCGTTGTAAACATCATCATCGATATACTTCAAATCGCTCATGTCAATGGACTGGTCTTTCATGTCTGTGACCCTGATATAGACATGTTGAGTGCGCTCTGAAGCAAAAGTCTTTCCTTTGGGAATCCGTTTACCCCCTCGAATTGAACAAATATTGTCCAGTGTCGTCCACACCCACCCATCCGGCAACGTCCAGGGGCCTTCCTTCGGATAATGGGACGTATCGACGGTAACTTTGCACCTCATAATCATTTAATAAATGCTTATGATACAAAAATTTCAATCGTTCTTGGAGAAGTCAGACTTAGCCAAGAACACCGTTACGTCCTATGTCTGGACAGTTAACCACTTCATTACTAATTATGGAGATTTCACCAAAGAGAATCTCCTAGCATTCAAGGGATTCTTAATGGAGCATTTTAAGCCCCAAACCGTGAATCTAAGGCTGCAGGGTATCAACAAGTACCTTGAGTTTATCCGTAAAGACAAACTCAAGATGAAGTTCGTGAAGGTACAGCAGAAAAGCTTTCTGGAGAATGTCATCAGCGATGCTGACTACAAGTTCCTCAAGAGAAAGCTTAAATCCGAGGGGTATCTGGAGTGGTACTTTGTTGTGTGGTTCATGGGTGCCACAGGAGCCAGGGTAAGCGAATTGCTGAAGATAAAAGCTGAACATGTAGAAGTTGGTTATCTGGATCTGTACTCAAAAGGTGGGAAAATTCGCCGCCTTTATATCCCAAAGCGACTTAGAACAGAAGCTAGCGAATGGCTGAAACGAGAGTGCGTAAATACCGGATATATTTTCAAGAACCGGTATGGTGGGGTGATCTCTGCACGAGGTATTGCTCAGCA